>JAAZOP010000641.1 GCA_012797735.1 Myxococcales bacterium | reverse complement strand
GATCGGGCCGAGCAGGGTGTCCCACGCCGCGGCGGTGTCGGAGTCGCAGGCCGGCAGTCGCAGGGCGGCGCGGTCGCTCACCCGGCCCCCGGCCTCGGCGAGGGCCCGGACGAGAGGAACCACCGGGGCGTGGAGCCGGACGCCGGCCTCGGCGTAGGCCTCGGTCAGCGTGCGCGCGCAGCCGGCGCAGGCGGTGACGATGCGGGTCGCGCCGGTGGCGGCGAAGCGCTCGGCGTTGCGGCGGGCCAGGTCGGCGAAGCGATCCGTCTCGCCCGCGGCGCGCAGCGGTCCCCCGGCGCCGCGTTCGTCCGGCAGTTCGCGCGCCTCGATGCCGGCGGCGGCCAGCAGGGCGAGCGGGTCGCCGGGGTCCGCGTCGGGCAGGGCCTCCTCGAGGAGCACGGCGGCCAGCGGGGCGACGCCGTGGAGGAACAGGGTGTCGCAGGTTTCGCCGGGCGCGAGCGGCGCGCGGCGGTTCCAGGACGGTCTGGCGGCCGGGTCGGCGAGCAGCGCCGCGAGCAGGCCGAGGGCGCCGTCCAGGCCCGGTTCGACGGGCCGGGTCCACGGGGTGATGCCGGTCGGTCCGAGGCGTCGCACGGCGTCGGCGAAGTCGGCCGCGGCGGCGGGGGCGACGCAGGCGACACGCTCGGGGGCGAGGCCCGTGACCGCGACGAGGCGGCGGGTGCGGGCGACGACGGCGGCGGCGCGCTCGGCACCGCGCTCGAAACGGCAGTCGCCGCGGTCGCGGTCGCACGGGACGACCGCGACGCCGCCGGCGCCGCGCGCCAGCGCCTCGAGGAGATCGTTCGGCGAGACGCGACCGGCGCAGGGGAGCGGGCGGGCGCCGGGGAGTCCGGGCGCGACGCGCCGGCAGGCGAGAAGTTCGACGCGGGGGGCGGTCATCGGCTCGCCTCCGTCGCGCCGCCGGTCCGGCGGAGCCGTTCGGCGCCGAGGGCCGGGTGTTCGTCGCCGAAGCGGGCGCGCATCATCTGTTCCACGTCGCAGCGGTGGCACTCGTAGGAGAGGGCGCACACGGCGCCGGGCACGAGGCCCAGGCGGGCGTAGCGGCAAAGGCGGTCCTCGCCCGCGGCGCGGCGAAAACGCTCGGCGGCGTCGGCCTGGGAATGGAGGATGCCGGTCGGGCAGATCCAGTCGCAGGCTCCGCAGCCGATGCAGGCGTCGTGGTTCTCGCCGTAGGGCATGCCGACGCCGCGGCGTTCGCCGCGGCCGGTTAAGCCGATCGCGGCGGCGCGGACCGCCTCGGCACAGGCGCGCACGCAGAGGCCGCAGAGGATGCAGCCGTCGGCGTGGGGGTCGGGCTCGAACGGTTCGCGGACGCCGAGGCGCTCGGCGAGCGCCCGGAGTCGGGGGGCGTCGGGGGCGCGGGCGAGGAGGAGACGGGCGGCGGTGCGTCGCATCGCCCGGACCGGCTCGGCCTCGGTGGAAACCTCGAGGCCGTCCTGGGCCGGGTAGTCGCAGGAGGCGGCGATGCGGGGACGGGAGGGGCGGCCGTGCTTCGCCGGCGCGCGGACCTCGACGATGCAGAGGCGGCAGGCGCCGTACGGCCGGAGCAGGTCGTGGTGGCACAGCGCGGGGATCTCGATGCCGGCGCGGCGGGCGGCCGCGAGGATCGTCTCGCCCGGCCGCGCTTCGACCTCGCGGCCATCGATGCGGAAGCGAATCACGGTCGCACCTCCGCGGCCGGGTCGGGGGCGGGGTCGAGGCCCGGCGATTCGAGGGCTCCGGTGTGACAGGCGCCGGCGCAGAGGCCGCACGAGCGGCAGAAGCGCGGATCGATGCCGGCGACCGCGGCGCCGCGCCGGCGCGGAGCGACGCGCGGGATGTTCCACGGGCAGACCTCGACGCAGAGGCCGCACGCCACGCACCGCGCCTCGACGACGCGCGGAGCGAACGACGCGAGACCGGCGGCCGGATCCGCGGCGGGCAGCCGCCCTCCCGCTTCCCCGCGACGCGGGGCGGACGACGCGGCGGCCGCCCCCGTGGCGACCTCCGCTTCCCGGCCTTGCGTGCGGCCGGGCGGTTCGCCCCGCCGGGAAGAGTCGGGAGCGGCGTCGAGGCATGCGCGAGGCAGTCGGACGACCTCGGGAGGCCGGCCGGGGGCGGCATCGACGGCGAGGATGAACTCGCAGGTCGGCGTGCAGCGGCGGCACTCCTCGCACGGGCCGCACATCAGGCAGCGTCGCGCCTCGGCGACGGCCTGGGGTTCGGTGAGGGCGGGGTCCACGGGGTCGAGGCGCCCGGCGCCCGGCGGCGGCTCGGCGGCCGGTCGCCAGCGGTCGCCGCCACGGGTAGCGAGGCGCACGCCGCGTTCGGCGGCGGTCGCCGGGAAGGCGGGCGGTTCGTCGCCGGCGAGCGGTCTGCCGGCGAGGCGGCGCAGGACGCTGCGGGCGGCGCGGCGTCCCGCGGCCATCGGCTCGATCACGCCGCGCGGCCCCGCGGACAGTTCGCCCGCGGCGAAGACGCCGGGGACGGAGGTCTCGAGGGTGACGGGGTGCACGGCGAGGGTGCCGAGGGGGGCG
>JAAZOP010000640.1 GCA_012797735.1 Myxococcales bacterium | reverse complement strand
GTGGTGCCCGTGTGGCTCCAGCCGATGGTCGTGGCGCTCGTGTTCGTGATCGTCGCGGCCGCGCTGCTGTCCTACGCCCCCGGCTATCGGCGGATCACCCAGGAATCGGTGGTCGGCCTCGCATACCTCGTGGCCGCCGGCCTGGTGATCCTGGTCGGTTCGCGCATTCCGCAGGGAACGCACGAGATCCGCCACGTGCTCTACGGCGACTCGGTGTCGCTCGACGCGGCCCAGCTCCACGGCCTGCTGGTCGCGGGCGCCGTCGTGGCGCTGGCCCACGGGCTGTTCTTCAAGGAGTTCCTGTTCGTCTCGTTCGACCCCGAGACGGCGCGGGCCGCCGGCGTGCGCACCGGCCCGATGAACGTCCTGCTGCTGGTTTCCATCGGCATCGTCATCGCCAGCGCCTCGCGCGCGGTGGGGGCGTTGCCGGTGTTCGCCTGGCTGGTCCTGCCCCCGATCGCGGCGCTGCTCTGCGTGTCGTCGCTGCGGGGCGTGTTGGTGCTGTCGGCGGTCCTCGGGGTCGTCGCCAGCGTTCTCGGCTACTACCTGGCCTGGATCTGGAGCCTGCCGGCCGGGGCGACGCGGGCGGTGACCGCCGCGGCGTTCGTCGTTCCCGCGCTGCTCGTCCGGTGGCTCCGTCGATCCTGAATCGAGGAGGAAGCGCATGTTCCGTTCCATTTTCTCGCTGCTGCTCGCCCTGGGCTTCGCGGTCCCCGCGAACGGGTGGGCGAAGGTCAAGGTCGTCGCGTCGCTCACCGACTTCGGCGCACTGGCGCGCGAGATCGGCGGCGATCGCGTGGAGGTGGTGACGCTCGCGTCGCCGACCCAGGATCCCCACTTCGTGGATGCGCGACCGAGCTTCGCCGTCGATCTGGCGGCGGCCGACCTGCTGATCTACGCCGGCGCCGAGCTGGAGGCCGGCTGGCTGCCGCCGCTGATCCGCACCGCCAACAACGGCCGGATCCTCCCGGGGCAGCCGGGTCACCTCAACGTCGCCACGGTCGTTCCGCTCCGGGAGGTTTCCGGGGGCAGCGTCGACCGTTCTACCGGCGACGTCCATCCGCAGGGCAACCCGCACACCTGGGTCGATCCGCGCAACGGCCTGCGGATCGCCGTCGCGATCACCCAGCGCCTCAAGGCGATCGACGCCGAGGGCGCCGAGGTCTACGAGGCGAACCTGCGCGACTTCGCCCGCCGGCTCGGCGATAAGATGCGCGAGTGGAAGGAGCGCCTCGCGCCCTTCGCCGGCACCAAGGTCATCGTCTACCACCGGAGCTGGACCTACTTCCTGGAATGGGCCGGGTTCGTCGAGGTCGCGGCGATCGAGCCGCTCCCCGGCGTGCCGCCGGCGGACAGCGACGTCACCGCGCTCGTCGAGGCGCAGCGCGGCGCCGGCGTCAAGCTCGTCGTCGCCGAGAGCTTCTACCCCTCGGAGCGCGTCCGGTTCGTCGCCGAACGGCTCGGAGCCAAGGCGCTCGAGCTGCCCGCGATGACCGGCGCGGACGGCACGACCGGCTACATCGACCTGATCCAGCGGATCGTCGACCGGGTCGCCGGGGCGCTCGAGTAGGCCGGAGGGAGATATGCCGATGCACTGCTCCAACCGGCAGACCGGGAGGACCGAGAAGCACGTGTCGCGCCTGCGGCGTGCGTGGTGGCTCGTGGCGGCGCTCTGCCTCCCTGCGGGCCGCGTCCTGGCGCAGCCGGTGGACGCGGGGTCGCCCGCCGGATCCGCCGCCGAGCCCGGGACGGCGCCGGAGGCAACGCCGACCGTCGTCCTCTCCGCGGAGACGACGGCAGGGCCGGCCTCCGCGCCGACCGTCGTGCCGACCACCGGACCGACCACCGAACCGACGGAGCCGACGACGACCCCCGCAGAGATCCCGCCGATGGACCCGGCGCTCGCCGCGGCCATCGATGCCGCCGTCGCCGCCCGGGTCGAGGCCGAGATTGCCGCCCGGGT
>JAAZOP010000639.1 GCA_012797735.1 Myxococcales bacterium | reverse complement strand
GCAACCGAGCCGGGCCCGGGCGACGCGATCGGATCGGCGCCGGCGGACGCCGCGCCGCAGGAACCGGGCCCGCTCCCCGGCCCGCCGGGGGCCGACCCGCCAGGTTTCGAGCCGTTCGAGCCGCTGCCGGAGGGCGCGGGCCTGGCCCGCGTCCTGTGGAAGATCGAAGGACCGCTCGACGCCGCCGCCCTCCGCGACGGGACGAATGCGGCCGTGGTCGAGGTCGGGCGCTGCCTGGCGTCCGCGGCGCCCGGCGGCCGGTTGCCGCTGCACCTGATCCTCGACGTGTCCGGGCGCGTGGTCGAGGTCGGGGGTCCGCTGGCGGAGGCGGGGATGCGCGAGGCGATCACCTGCGCGCAGGACGCGCTGCGGATGCTCCGGTTCCCAGCGGCGCCGGCGGAGACGACGCTGCGGTTGATCGTCGAGCGCTGAGCGGAGTCAGCCCTTGACGCCGCCCGCCGTCAGGCCGCCCACCAGGTGGCGCTGGAGGAAGAAGAACAGCGCGACGACCGGCAGCGAGACCAGGATCGCCCCCGCGGCGAAGTGCGGCCAGTCGGCGTGCTGGGCCGTGATGTAGCGGTGCAGGAGCACCGGCAGCGTGAACGCCTCCTCGCGGCCGAGGAACGTGCTGGCGAGGATGAACTCGTTCCACGCGCCCATGAACGAGAACAGCGCGGTGACCACCAGCGCCGGCCGCGACAGCGGCAGCAGGATCCGGACGAAGAACGTCCGCCGGCTGGCCCCATCGATCGCCGCCGCCTCCTCGAGGTCGCGCGGCAGCGTGTCGAAGTACCCCTTGAGCATCCAGATCGAGAACGGCAGCGTGTTCGTGGCGTAGACGAGGGTCAGGCCGGTGAGCGTGTCGAGCAGGTGGAGGTGGTCGAGCAGGATGTAGAGCGGGATAGCCATCACCACGCCGGGGAACATCTGCGTCACCAGCAGGAACCGGAGCGCCCCCTCGCGTCCGGGGAAGCGAAAGCGGCTGAAGGCGTAGGCCGCCGTCACCGCCAGCGCCAGCCCGACCAGCGTGGTGGCGGCGGCGACGACGACCGAGTTGAGCAGCTGCCGGCCGAAGAGCCAGCTCCCGTCGTGTCCCGTCGTCGCCACCACCTCGACGAAGTTCCGCAGCGTGGGCTGGTCGGGAAGCGGCGAGGCCGACAGCGCCAAGCCGCCGGAGGCGGAGAGCGCGGTGCGCACCACCCACAGCACCGGGTAGAGCGTCGCCAGCGTGACGGCGATCAGCACGGCGTGCGTCAACACCACGCGCAGGAAACTCGGCCTCATCGCCCGGCCTCCGTCCGCGTCAGCCGCCGGGTCGCCAGGTCGAAGGCCAGCAGGATGCCGAAGATCAGCACCGCGTACGCCGCCGCGTAGCCGTACTGCTCCTGGCGCGAGAAGGCCCAGCGGTAGGCCTGCGAGATCAGGATCTCCGTCCGCCCCTCGGGGTCCCCGCCCGAAACCAGGTAGATCACGTTGAACATGTTGAACGTCCAGACGCTGCCCAGCACCACGGCGGGGACGAGCGAGGGACGGATCATCGGCAGTGTGATGCGCCAGAAGCGGGTCCACGCGCCCGCCCCGTCGATCGTGGCGGCCTCCTCGACGTCCCGCGGGATGGTCTGGAGCGCCCCGAGCGTGACGACCATCATGAACGGGAAGCCGAGCCAGACGTTGGTGGCGAGGTTGGCGGCGAAGGCGGTCGAGAAGCGGTCGAACCATCCGATCGGCTCGACGCCGAACCAGCCGAGGATCGCGTTGATCGCCCCGAGCTGGCGGTGGAACATCCCCTTCCAGATCAGGGCCGTGATGTAGTTCGGCACCGCCCAGGGGACGATCAGCAGCACCCGCCACACGCCGCGCAGCCGCACCCACGGCTCGTGCAGGAGCAGGGCGAGCGCGACGCCGAGGGCGAGGTGCAGGGCGACGTTGAGCACGGTCCACAGCAGCGTGACCGCCAGCGTGAAGTAGAACGACTCGGGCTCCGTCAGGCCGAAGTCGGCCGAGGAGAGGATCCGCGCGAAGTTGCTCAGGCCGACGAACGAGAACTCGCCGCCGCCCCGATGGGCGGCCAGCGAGACCGCCGCGCCCACCACGAACGGCACGACCAGCAGCAGCAGCACGCCGATGCCGGCCGGCACCAGGTACAGGTAGTCGTGGCGGTGCCGCCAGATCCGCCGCCCGACCTGCGCCCGGCGGCCGCGATGCACGGCGAAGATCGCCAGGCCGAGCAGCACGACCCCGGCCCCCAGCGCGAACGGCAGCGGGTCGGACGCCGCCGGCGGCGGCCGGGTGAAGATCCGGAACCGCCGCTCGGCCTGGTCGAGCGCGGTGGCGGCGTCGAGGTCGCCGCGCAGGACGGAGCGCAACGCGAAGGCCGCCGGTTCCCACAGCGCCCGCATCGCCGGTTCGGCCGGCATCGGCACCGCCCGGCCGAGCTGTTCGCGGAAGGCCGCCAGCGCCGGGTCGCCCGCGATCCGCGGATCGTCGTACGCCGCGCGCGCCGACACCGGCTGGCCGCCGCGCAACGCCCGGATCCGCGCCGCGGCGGGGCCCGCCAGGTCGCGCAGCAACGCCAGCGCCGCCGCCGGATGCCGGCTGCCGGCCGAGAGGTAGGCCGTCTCGATCGTGAGGAACGGCCGCGCCGGCAACCCCGTCTCCGACACCTCCGGCAGCGACGAGATCGCGAACGGAATCCCCGCACGCCGGCAGTCGGCGACGAACCACGGACCCTGGATCGCGAACGCCGCCCGGCCCGTCGTGAACAGTTCGGTGACCAGCGCCCCGTTCGCGTCGGCCGGGACCACACCCTCCGCCACCAGCCGCGCGGCGAACTCGAGCGCCGGGGCGTTGCCGGGGGCGGTGAGCCCCAGCGCGCCGTCCGGGCCCCGCACGCCCCCGCCGAAGCCGTGGAGCCAGGCCGCCTGGTAGTAGACCGACCCGACCTCGTAGACCAGGCCGAAACGTCCCGCCCCCGGGTCGCTGAACCGGCGCGCCGCCGCCAGCAGCTCGCCGGTGGTCCTCGGCGCGTCCGGAACCAGCGCCGTGTTGCGGAACAACGCCGCGCTCTTGAACGCGATCGGCAACCCGTACAGCCGGCCGCCGTAGACCAGAGGATCGACCGTCCCCGGAAGCTGCGTCTCCTCCGCCTCCCGCTCGACCTCCTCCGGCAGCGGCGCGAGCAGTCCCGTCTCGACCCACGCGCCGAGCTGCTCGTGGGCCCAGACGAAGACGTCCGGCCCGTGGCCGCGCGGGATGGCGTTCGTCAGCTTCTGCGTGATCGCCTCGGCCGGAACTTCGAGCAGCCGGACCGAGACTCCCGGCGTGCGACGGCCGTAGTCCTCGGCCCACTCCGCCAGAGCCGCCGCCTCGTCGCCGTGGTACGCGTGCCACAGCACCAGCTCCTGCGCCGCCGCGGGGACGGCGAGGAAGCCCGGCAGCAGGGCGGCGAGGGCGGCGAGCCTACGCATCGGCGGCGATCCGCTTCCCCGTCTCGGCGTCGAACAGGTGCACCTTGGCCGGGTCGACCACCAGCCGCACCGGGCTCCCGGGCCCGAACGGCGCCGGCAGGTCCCGCCGCTCGACCCGCGCCACCAGCGGCCCGAACTCGCCGCGGACGTGCAGATGGACCTCCCAGCCCAGCGGCTCGAGCACCTCCAGGTTGCCCCGGAAACCGTCTCCGGAACTCGCGACGCGGGCGTCGGCGATCGCCAGGTCGTTCGGCCGGACGCCGAGCCGGACGCGGAGGCCGGGCTCGAGGCCGGCCGGCAGCGAGCCGGGGAGGAGGGGGACGAGCAGGCCGGGGCCGCGGATGGCCGGCGCGCCGGGCTCGCCGGCCAGCACGCCGTCCAGCAGGTTCATCGCCGGCGAGCCGATGAAGCCGGCGACGAAGGTGTTGGCCGGCCGGTCGTACAGATCCTCGGGCCGCCCGACCTGCTGGAGCACCCCCTGGTGCAACAACGCGATCCGGTCGGCCAGCGTCATCGCCTCGACCTGGTCGTGCGTGACGTACACCATCGTCGCCCCCAGCTCGCGGTGCAGGCGCTTGATCTCGACGCGCATCTGCGAGCGGAGGGCGGCGTCGAGGTTCGACAGCGGCTCGTCGAACAAGAACGCCTTCGGTCGCCGGACCATCGCGCGCCCCATCGCGACGCGCTGCCGCTGGCCGCCCGACAGCTCCTTGGGCAGCCGGTCGAGCAGCCCCGCCAGCTCCAGAACGCTGGCCACCTCGGCGACCCGCGCCGCGATCTCCTCCGCCGGGAACTTGCGGACGCGCAGCCCGAAGGCGAGGTTCTCGCGCACGGTCATGTGCGGGTACAGCGCGTAGCTCTGGAACACCATCGCGATGTCGCGGTCGCGGGGCGGGACGCCGCGCACGTCCTGGCCGGCGATCGTCAGCTCCCCCTCGCTGAGCTCCTCCAGCCCGGCGATCATGCGCAGCACCGTGGTCTTGCCGCATCCCGACGGGCCGACCAACACCAGGAACTCCCCGTCGGCGATCGTCAGATCGACCCCGCGGACCACCTCGACCTCGCCGTAGCGCTTGCGGACCCCTCTGAGTTCCACCGCCGCCATGTCGGGCGCATCGTAGAGCTTGCGCGGCGCCCTGGGAAGACCCTGCCTTCGCCCCGAATCCCTCGACTCCGCCGCCGCTTCTGTGGCAAGGATCGGCATCATGCCCGCCCCGCCGGTCACCTGGCTCGTCACGGGATTCCCGGCCTTCCCGGCCCGGGCGCTCGTGCGCGAGCTGGTCCACGGCGACGAACCGGCCCGCGTGCACCTCCTGGTGCCGGCGGACCGGCGCGCCGAGGCGGAGGCTTTCCTGGGCGATCTGCGGCCGCTCGGATCGACCGTCCACCTGCTCGAGGGCGACGCGGTGCGGATGGACCTCGGACTGCCCGGCCGGGACTACGTGGCGCTGGCGCGCGAGGTCGACGTGCTGGCCAATCTCTACGACGTGTCGCCGCTCCCGGACGACGGCAGCGGCGGCTACGGCGGCCTGTACGGCCAGCTCGGAGAGCCGGCCGAATTGACGGTGCGCGCCGTCGAGGAGGCGCTCGAGTTCGCCGCGGCGGCGGCGCCCCGCCTGCGGCAGCTCGTCCAGCTCGGGTCGCTCACCGTCGCCGGGGACCACGACGGCGTCTGGACCGAGGAGGACCTCAGCGCGGGGCAGCGGCTCCGCAGCGAGGCGGAACGCTGCCGGCACCGCGCCGAGCGGCTGCTGTGGCGCGCGCGCGACCGCGTGCCGTTCACGATCGTCCGCGTCGGCCCGCTGCTCGGCGACAGCCGCACCGGCGAGATCGGGTGGTACCACGGGCCGTACGACCTGGCCGAACTGCTGCTGGCGCTGCCGGCGCACCCGGCCCGGTCGCGCGTCCGGCCGCCGGCGGGGCT
>JAAZOP010000638.1 GCA_012797735.1 Myxococcales bacterium | reverse complement strand
TCGCCGCATGGCAGCTCCCGGCCGCGTCGCACGCGTTCGTCACGCGGCCGGCGGACGTGTAGGCGACGCCGCTCGGGGTGTAGTTGATCTCCGGGAAGATCAGGGAGTCTCCGAGCGAGAGCTGGAAGCCGTCCAGCTCGGTGATCGCCGAGGGATTGTAGAACATCGCGGACGCGTCGTCCCACAGCGCGGTGCGGGCGCCCGTCATGCCGGTGGCCGCCGCACCGTGCTCGTAGATCATGAAGCCGCCGGCGCGCACGGAACCCGACGCCGCCAGCACCACCAGGGCCGCCGCGGCCGGAATGGAGAGGCTACGCATGGGGGATGCCCGCTATTCCGCGCGGAACGGCACGAAGAAGCAGTAGCCCCGCGGCGTCGCCGCCGGGTAGGTCGGGAACGTGTGCCCCGCCAGCGTCGCCGTGATGTTGGTCAGGCCACCCAGCGGAGCGGTCAGCAGCCACATGCCGCTCGCCGACGTCGCCGGAGGCGTCACCAGCCCCGACAGGTCCGGCGTCGGGTACGCCACAGCGATCGGTGCGCCGGGGCCCGCGCGACCCACCGTCGCCCCCGCCAGCGGCGCGTCCGCCTCGTCCAGCACCAGACCCATCACCATCCCGTCGGTATCCGGCGTGATGCCGGTCAGCCCCTCGAGGGCGTCGACCACCACGTTCGGCAGGCCGAACACGAAGCGGTTCTCGAGGTCCACCTTCTCCGCGTCGCTCGACCACGCACCCACACCGCTCAACGTCGGGAAGAAAGTGCCCGCCACGCCGTCCGGCGTCGAGTCGTCGCTCAGGACCACAAGCCCCATCTGCACGTCCTTCACGTTCAGGCACTCGAACAGGAACGTGCCGTCCGCCCGGACCGTCGTCGTCGCCAACGGCGTCGCCGTGCCGGTCAGCGCCTCCAGCGGCGCGACGGCCGCCAGGAACAGACCGCTCACGTCCGCCTCGCCGATCGGTTGCACCGTGCCCGACACGTTGATGTAGATGTGCGTCGCGTCGTCCGGCGGGCAGCCGGCGGTGTCGGCCGGCGTGTCCGTCGGCGTGTCGGCCGGCGTGTCGGCCGGCGTGTCCGCCGGCACGTCCTCGACGTCCCCGTCGGCATCCGCGTCCGCGTCCGCGTCCGCGCCGGTGTCCGGGGTGACGTCCTGGTTGTTGTCGTCGTCGTCGCCACAGGCGAGCGGCACGGCGAACAGCAGGCACAGCAACATCGTCTTCCACAGGTTCATCTCGTCCTCCTCTCGGGTCCTTCCCGCTTGCGGAACCGCGAAGCGCTCGAACGGTCGCTTCGCCGGCCGGGCGTTCGAGGCCCCCCTCGGTCAGCCACGGCTTGCGCGGCTATTTAGCCCACCCCACCCGGCTTGGCAAGAACTAAATGTGGGGCCTGCTCCTACACCGCCGCCGACAGGTCACCACCGCGACGACGAGCAGGAGCCAGGCGATCGGCCGTGCGGAACCGCCCATCACTGAGCATCCGCACCCGTCCTCGACGTAGACGAACACCGGCCCCCCGTCGCCCGAGGCGTCGGTCCCGGCGTCCGGCTCGACCTCCGATCCGGCGGCGTCGGCATCCCCGCCGGATTCCGCCTCCGCGGAAGTGTCGGTGCCGGCATCCGCGCCGACGTCCGCGCCGGCATCCGCATCCGCGCCCGCGTCGGCGTCCGCATCCGCATCCGCGTCGGCGTCCGGGCCGGCGGCCGGGGATACGCGCAGCGCATCGAACGAGAGCCGAACGTGGTCGGCGATCGGTTCGCCCGTATTGTCGTCGAGGCGGACCCACTGGTCGCCGCCCGCGGCGAAATCGAACGAGCCGATCGGGTTCCAGCCGTCGATGGCGCTCTGGTCGAGGCGCACGACGTCGGTCGTTCCGGCATGGACGACCTGGTAGCCGGCCCGCGTGCTGCGGCTGAACGCGGCGGCGGTGTAGACCTCGAGGGTGTACCGGCCGGCCGCGACGAACGCCAGATTCCAGCGGCCCCAGTTGTCGGGCGTGGCGGCCGCGGTCGCCTCCGTCCAGATCAGGCCGCCGTCATAGCCGGCGGTCGTTTCGAAGTGCCAGTACCCCGGCGTCCCCCCGCGCTCGAAGCACGGCCCCCGCTCGTCCAGGATCGCCCCCTCGGGCGGGACCGGTTCGCAGGTCGGCAGGGGTCCGCCGTCGTTGTGGGACACCAGGTCCATCCCGCGAACCAGGTCCTCGTAGCCGTCGAACGGCTCGGGGACGCAGGCGTGTCCGCCGTAGGGGCCTTCGCTGGGGGTGCCGCCGAGCGAATCCTGGTACAGGGCGAAGTGCAGGTGCGGGTCGAAGTCCGGGCAGGAGAGGGTTCCGTCGCAGGACTCGCCGAACTCGCCGAGCGGCGTGCCCTGGGCGACGGGGTCGCCGACCGAGACGGCGACCTCGTTCAGGTGGGCGTACAGCGAGACATACGTGTGACCGTCCGGAGCGCCCTCGTGGCGGACGACGACGATCTGGCCGTAGTGCGACCAGCCGCCGACGGCCCAGCCGGCGGCGGTGACGGTGCCGGCGGCGATCGCGAGCACGGGTTGGCCGAGGCCGAGGGACGGGCGGGACGGGAGCACGAAGTCGATGGCGTAGTAGTCGTTCGCCCGATAGGGTTCGTCGGTATTGCGGTGGAGCGTCGAGCCGCCCGTGGGCGAGTAGCCGGCGGCGATGCGGACCGACTCGCCGGCGGCGAACGGCAACCGGATGTCGAAGCCGGCCGGCAGCGAGACGGCGCCGGCCACCGGCGTGGTGAGGCCGGCGGCGGGCGGCGACGCGAGCAGGCCGGCGGCGAGGCCGGCGACGGCGACGGCCGGGACTCCCCCGATCCGGATTCCCCTGCGAGACGTGCGAAACATCCTCGGTCCCTCCCTCGGCATCCGGCGCCTTCGCTCAGTAGCCGGCGAAGGGCCGGACCTGCTTGATCGCCAGGGAACGGTCCCCGGCGTTGAGCTTGAATTCCAGGTCGAGCGCCAGCAAGCTCGGGTCGATCCCGTACAGCGGCGCGAAGTGGCGCTGCACGCGCGCGGCGGCGTCGTACAGCGCCTGGACCTCGCCGTCGGCCAGGATTGGCCGGCCGGGCGACAGGCTGGACCACGACAGCCGCACCACCTGGACCCGCCCCGGCTCGGCGCTCGGCACGATCGAGAAGATCTCCGGGATCGCGCCGCCCTCGGGGTTGGTCACCGACTCCTCCCCGACCTGCGCGTTGACGTACATCCCGACCACCATCCGGTCGGCGACGTTCTGCGTGATCAGCACCCCGTTCGCCGCCTCCTCCCCGTAGGCGCGATGGACCGCGACGCCGACGTACACCGAGTCGTGCTCGATGGCCCACCACGAGCGTTCCTCGAAGGCGGCCCAGTTCCAGACCGAGGCCCAGACCTTGCGGATTTCCTGGGAGGCGAGGTCGGTGGTGCCGGCGCCGTAGGCCGAGCACGAGTCGTACAGGCCGGCGCCGCTGAAGTGCTCCAGGTCCTCGGAGTTGGTGGAAGAACGGAGACGGACCTTCGCCGATCCGAACCGTTCCACGATGCGGGCGTCGAGCTGCGCGGCGCGGGCGGGGTCGAGCGGCGTGTTCCGCATCATGTGGCGCAGCCCGTCGAGCAGCGCCTCGCGGAGTTCGGAGCGGGACCGGAACGCGTCGAGGGCGATCAGCGCGCGGGCGTAATCGGCGAACGACTCGCCGTGGGCCGCGCAGATCGCCCGCGCCTCGGCGCACAGCGCCCCGTCCCGACCCTCGGTCGCGCAGTCGGCCTCGGCCGCCCCGCACGCGTCCGGCGTCACGCGGGAGGCGCGCAGGAACTCGTCGTACCAGGCGAACGGCACGGCGAAACCATCCGGGGCGACGTCGCCGACCGCCCGGCGGAGTTCGGCGAGGTTGGCGGCCTTGACGCCCACCGAGACGGAGTCGTCGAAGCCGAGGTCCGCGAAGGGGGCGAGGTCGGTCCGCGTCAGGTCCGCCTCCAGGCGCACGGGGTCCGGCCGCCGCGCGTCCCAGAACGCCTGCGCCTCCTCGAGCGTGGCGGGTTCGAGCGTGAAGTCGCCGCGGGCGACGACGAAGTGGACGATCCGGCCGAGGTTGTCGCGGACGCGCGGGTCGGCGGCGGCGTCGAGCCACGCGATGTTCGGCGTGCCGCGGGCGATCGCGGCCAGGTTCACGTGGGCCAGCGGCGTCTGGAACTGCTCGGTGATCGTCCCGCCCACGATCGGCAGGTCGTTCGGCAGCCCGGTCAGCACGAGGATGTCCGTGTACGAGACGACGGTGCGCCGGAGCTCCTCCACCGACAGACGCCGCAGCGTCCCGTACGCCTCCCCCTCGTTCAGGATCTGGAGCGAGGTCGTCCCCCACAGCTCGGCCTGCCGGATCCACCCCTCCCCGCGCCGCGCGAACAGGCTCCGCCGCTCCAGCAGCTCCCGCTCGCGGTCCGAGCCCGCGGGCAGGTACAGCACCCGGTGCGGGCCGCCGCCCGACCACGGCGCGAAATCGATCCGCTCCTCGATCCACCGGACCGCGTCGAGCGCCTGGGCCGGGGTGAGGTCGTCCGACGGGAAGAAGGTCACGGCGATCGGCGCCTCGACCTCCGTCCCCAGCGCCTCGCTCGCCGCCGCCACCCGTTCGTAGAGCGACAGCGTCCCGGCCATCGCCGTGCGGTCCTCGCCCGCGTAGGTCGTCGCCCAGAACTCGGCCATCGTCTGCGGCACGTGCAGCACGTCGCGCGCGAAGTCGTAGTGCAGCGGGTGCCGGCGGGTGTTCTGGAAGTAGACGACGGGCGCGTCCCCGCCCACGCCGGCGATGTAGAACTTCACCAGCAGCGCCGGCCCCAACTCGGTGTCCGAGGCGTAGGCCATCGCGCGGAACGCCTCGAGGCCGTCGGGGCCGAAGCCGGTCGCGTAGTCGCCGTTGGCGACGCGCGCCTCGAGCGCGACGAGGTCGACCCGGAGGGTGCGCACGCCGTCGACCGCGAGCAGCTCGTCGAGCGCGAACGACCGGGTGGCGAAGCGGAAGCCGCGGGCCTTGACCGTCACCTCGAGACGTCCGGCGGCGGACTCGACGAGCAGCGCGCGGTCCTCGCACGCGAACCCGTCCGCCCCGCCGGGACACGACACCTCGTGGACCGTGTCGTCCTCCCGCGCCACGACGTAGACGATCGGATCTGCGGGTCCGGGGCCCGACACCTCGATCCGCAGCGGACCGCTCGGCCCCGACCCGCACCCGGCGAGAGCCGCCGCGACCAGCAGACTTCCGGCGGACGCGGCCCGCATCGCCCTCCTCACCCGCCGCACCCGGCGGCGACGGGGAGCCGCATCATCGCGAGCGTCCATCCGGCGGTTCGTCGCCTCACCCTCTGCGGATCCTCCTGGGGCAGGATACGACGCGCTGCGCGAGAGGGCAACCGGACCAGGCCGTTGACGAACGTCCTCCGCTGGAGCAGGCTCGGTGTCGTCCAGAGACGGAAGGAGGGGAGATCGATGCGCCCCAGATGCCTGCTCGTCCTGGTGCTGGCCGCCGCCGCGGCGGCGACCGCCTGCAGCAACCCGACCGACGACACGGACGCGACGCCCGACGTCCGCGCCGACGACGGCGGTGGCGCTGACGCCGATGCCGACGCCGATGCCGATGCCGACGCCGATGCCGATGCCGACGCCGACGCCGATGCCGACGCCGATGCCGATGCCGACGCGCCGGTCGAGGCGGAGGTCGAGGCCGATACGTCCGACGCGCGCGACGACGCGGGGGACGAGGGGACCGCGACGTGCGCTCCAGGGTGCGACTGGCGTTCGATCGGCAACGGCTGGTGCGACGACGCCTGCAACGTCGCCGCCTGCTCGTTCGACGGCGGCGACTGCGAAACGGAATGTGCGCCGGGCTGCGAGCCGGACTGGGTCGGCGACGGCTGGTGCGACGACGTCTGCAACGTCGATGCCTGCGCCTACGACGGCGGCGACTGCGTCCCGTGCGCGACGGACTGCGACGCGAGCATGGTGGGAGACGGGGTCTGCCAGAAGGCCTGCAACGTGCCGGCGTGCAGTTACGACGATTTCGACTGCCCGGCCCCCGGATGCTCGCCCGGATGCACGGAGGACCTGATCGGCAACGGCGCTTGCGACGCGCCGTGCCAGACCCTCGACTGCTACTGGGACGGCGGGGAGTGCCCGCCGGCGGACTGCGCCCCGGGCTGCACGCCCGACATCTGGGGCGACGGCACCTGCGACGACCCGTGCAACAACCCCGACTGCCGCTGGGACTACGGGGACTGTCCGGAACCCGAGTGCGCGCCCGGCTGCCCGGCCTCCTGGCTCGGCGACGGCTGGTGCGACGACGTCTGCAACGTCGACGTCTGCGCCTTCGACGGCGGCGACTGCGAGCCCTGCGCCCCGGGCTGCACGCCCGACATCTGGGGCGACGGCACCTGCGACGACCCGTGCAACAACCCCGACTGCCGCTGGGACGACTGGGACTGCCCGGAACCCGAGTGTGCGCCCGGCTGCCCGGCCTCCTACGTCGGCGACGGCTGGTGCGACGCCGAATGCAACGTCGCCGCCTGCTCGTTCGACGGCGGCGACTGCTGAGCCGCCCCGCCGCACCGACGCTCAGTCGGACTCGAGGAGGAACAGTTCGGTCGGAGGGTCCGCGGTCGCGGGCCGCCGCGCGATGCCGAGGATCCGGCTCCGTTCGCCGCCGGGGCACAGCGTCGCATCCACGTCGTACGGAGCGGACGCGCCGAAGTACAGATCGGCCTCGGTGCAGTGGAGCGTGCGCGCCGGGAAGGCCCAGTCGTCGCCCGACGCGGTCCACTCGCGACAACTCCCCGCGAACGACACCGGCGTGCCGACGTTCCGGTAGTCGCCGCAACCGGAGTGGACGTCGCCCGCGGAGACGCGCGCGAGCGTCCAGCCGGCATCGCCGAGGTCGAAGGCGGGGCAGGCGGTCGAACAGACCGGATCCTCGTACGCCCCGCCGCTGGCCACGACCGTCTCCGCAGGCCACCCGGCGACGCGCACCGTGTACGGCCCCGGGTTGGGCGCCTCGAGCGGGATCAGGCCGACGTACGTGAACAGGCAGCCGGGGCACGGACCGGCGAGATCCTCGCGGCCGACGAGCCGCACATCGATCTCGAAGCCGGAGGCGGAAACCTCGGCGTGATCCCAGGTCACGCACCCCGCGGTCTCGCCGAGGACGGCGATCGGGAAGGACCCGCCGGCGCCGACGAGGGCCGGGACGTGGACGCAGGAGGGCGTCAACGCGACCGGACGGGTTCGCGGCCCGTCGCCGGGGGCGTCGGCGGCGTCGGGCCCGCCGTCCGGCGGCGCGTCGGGCGGCGCATCGGGGGGCAGGTCCGGGCCGGCGTCGTCCGTCGCGTCGGACGCGGCGTCCTCGACCGTCCGGTCCTCGACGGCGTCTCCGGCCAGGCTGGTGCCCTCCTCGCAGCCTGCGACCAGGGCCAGGAGCAGGAGGATCGCCGTCGTGCGAAGGGGAAGCAGCGAACGGTTCATGCCACACCTCCGGTCGCCCGCGGGGCCGCGCGACCTCCTAGCGTCCCGCCCCGTCGCAATATCCACACCTCCGGTCGCCCGCGGGGCCGCGTGCGCGTCCGGTCCGGACGATAGCAGCAACGGCGCGCTGCGCAAGCCGGGGCGGCCGTGCGCGGCGGCGGGTCAGCCGTTCCCGGAGGCTCCGGGCGGGGCCGGAGGGTTGGAGGAGCGTTTCGACGGCGGCGGCGGGACGGAGGAGCGCCCGCCGCGGCCGTAGTCGCGCCGGGCCGCTTCGGGGGTGACGTACCCGTCGGCCACGTCGGCGGCGAGCCGGTCGCGGTCCCGCTCGCGCGGGTCGCCGAAGCCGCCGCCGCCGGCCGCGTCCAGCGTCACGACGTCGCCGGGCCGGAGGCGGGTGAGTCCGTACGGGTTTCCGGGGCGGTCGTTGACGAGGAATCGCGCCAGCGCACCCGGCCGGCCTCCCTCGAGTCCTTCGGGGGGGAGCCGGAAGCGCCCGGCCTGCATGGCGAGACTGACCGAGGTTCCGGGCGCGCAGGCGTCCTCCGGGACGCGGAGCACCTCGCAGCGTCCGAGGCCGCCGCGGAAGCGGCCCGGGCCGCCGGAGTCGGGGAGCAGCTCGCGCCGCTCGACGATCAGCGGGGTGTCGTTCTCGAGGATCTCGACCGGGGTGTTCGCGCCGTTGGCCGGGAAGATGTAGACGTGGGCGCCGTCGCGGCGGGCGGAGGCGCCCATGCCGCCGCCGCGGATCACCACGGTATGCCACGGCCGGCCGTCGCGCCGCCGGCCGTACAGCACGTTCATCGTGGCCGGGGTGCCGCCCGAGCCGGCGATCACGCGGTCGGGGAGCACGGGCGCCAGGGCCCGGTAGACGATCTCGGTCAGGAAGTGCCCGATCTGCATCCGCGCGGCGACCGCGACGGGGAACGTGCAGTTCACCACGCTCCCCGCCGGCGCCTCGAGCCGGATCGGGCGGGTGCACCCGTCGTTGTTCGGCAGGTCGGGGTCGAACACGCTCTTCAGCGCCATGAACACGTAGGCGTAGGTGAAGTGGTAGACGACGTTCCCGCCCCAGTCGACATGGGGCGAGGAGCCGGCAAGGTCGACGACAATGTCGGAGCCGCGGACGTGGATCGCGCACCGGATCACGACGTCCGGCCGCCCCTCGACCTGCTCGATCACCCCCTCGGCGCGGTACGTGCCGTCGGGGACCTTCTCGATCGCGGCGCGCATCGAGCGTTCGGTGCGGTCGCAGATCTCGTCGGCCAGTTCCTCCAGGCCGTCCAGGTCGTACTCCTCGAGCAGGCGGCGGATCTTCTCCGAGCAGACGTGATTGGCGGCGATCTGCGAGCGCACGTCGCCGATCACCTCGTCGGGGGTGCGGACGTTCCAGCGCAGGATGTCGAACACCGCCTCGTTGGCGACCCCGGCGTCGTACAGCTTGACCGGCGGCAGGAACAGCCCCTCCTCGAACACCTCGTGGTTGTCCGAGGCGACCCGGCCGCCGATGTCCGAGTGATGGAACACGGAGGCGCTGAAGGCGACGACCTTGCCGCGATGGAACACCGGGGCGTAGACGCAGACGTCGTTGAGGTGGCCGGCCAGGATCCAGGGATCGTTGGTGAGGAAGACGTCGCCGGGGCGGTACGCTTCGAGCGGCTGGCGGCGGACGAGCTTCTGGATGCCGAGCGCCAGGGCGCCGGACTGGCCGGGGGTGGCGAACGTCCCCTGCGCCAGCTCGCGTCCCCGCCGGTCGGTGAACATGCAGGTGTAGTCGTGCGCGTCCCGCAGCAGGCTCGAGAAGGCGGTGCGGGCCACCGCCGAGTCCGCCTCGTCGACGATCGACAGCAGCCGGCGCCAGAGAATCTCGATCGTGATCGGGTCGAACATCACGGCACCTCCGGGAGATCGATCCAGAGGAAGCCGAACTCGTCGACGCGAACCCGGGCCCCCTCCCCCACCACCAGCGTCGATTCGCGCTCCTCGACGATCGCCGGGCCGTCGAACGTCGCTCCGGCGCCGAGCCGGTAGCGGTCGTAGACGGTGTGCGGCGCGAAGTCGCGCCGCCCCGGGGCGTAGGCGGGGCGCACGCCCTTGACGGCCTGTTCGAGCGGTCGCGAGTCCGCGGGAAGGCGCTGCATCTCGAGCAGCCGTTCGGGCAGCCGGGCCCGCACCCGGAAGTGGATGAACTCGACGGCCGCCTCGGGGTACGTGCGGCCGTAGAGCCGCGTGTACTCCTCGTCGAAACGCCGCCGCACGGCGGCCCGGTCGAGCCGCGTGAAGTCGGGCTCCGGCACCGGAAGCGTCGTCTCGGCCCCCTGGCCGACGAACCGGACATCGATCGAACGCTCGAAGGTCACCGGCTCGTCCGCCGCCCCCGACTGCGCCAGCGTCCGCGCGCCGGCCCGTTCCAGCTCCCGGAACATCCCCTCGAGCTCGGCGAAGTCGGCGGCCTCCAGCGACACCTTGTGGGAGCGGACGAGGTCGAAGGCGCGAGGGGCGGTGAAGAACCCGAGCGCCGAGCCGACGCCGGCGTTGGGGGGGACGAGCAGGCGGGGGGCGCCGAGCTTGCGGGCCAGGCCGTAGGCGTGGACGGGGCCGGCGCCGCCGAAGGCGACGACGGTGACGAGACGCGGGTTGCCGCCCTTCTCCGCGATGTGGGTCTTGGCCGCCGCCGCCATCGTCTCGTTGATCAGGTCGTGGATACCCCAGATCGCCTGGAGGAAGGTGACGCCGAGCGGCTTCGCGATCCGATCCTCGACGCCGCGCCGCGCGGCCTCGCGGTCGAGCGGCATGGTGCCGCCGAGGAAGTAGCGTTCGTCCAGGTACCCCAGCAGCAGGTCCGCGTCGGTGACGCACGGCTCGACCCCGCCGCGGCCGTAGCAGATCGGGCCCGGCAAGGCGCCCGAGCTCTCGGGGCCGACCTGGAGGGTGCCGAGGCGCGAGATGCGGGCGATCGAACCGCCGCCGGCGCCGATTTCCATCAGGTCGACGACCGGCACCTGGATCGAAAGGCCGCTGCCGCGCTGGAACCGCTGCACCCGGCCCACCTCGAAGGTCGGCACCACCCCCGCCCGACCGTTCTGGATCAGGCAGGACTTGGCGGTCGTGCCGCCCATGTCGAAGCAGAACATCTCCGGCACGCCGAAACGACGGCCCCAATACTGCCCCGCGATCACCGCCGCCGTCGGGCCCGACTCGATGATCCGGACCGGGGACTCCGCCGCGGTCTCGACCGAGGTGATCCCGCCGGAGGAGAGCATGATGAAGAGCTTGGAACGGCAGCCGAGCGCCGCGACGCGGTCGGCCAGCCGCCGCAGGTAGCGACCCGTCAGCGGCTTGACGTACGCGTTCGTCACCGTCGTGCTCGTCCGCTCGTACTCGCGAATCTGCGGCAGCACGTCGCACGAAACCGAGACCGACAGGTCCGGGGCGACCTCCCCCACCAGGCGCTGCAACGCCCGCTCGTGCACCGGGTTCTCGAACGAGTTGATCAGGCAGATCGCCAGCGACTCGATCCCCTGCGCCAGCAGCTCGTCCAGCGCCCGCCGGGCCTGCGCGACGTCCAGGGGCCTCAGCACGCTGCCGTCGCTCCGGACCCGCTCGTCGACCTCGAGCCGCCGGCGCCGCGGCACCAGCGGCTCGGGAAACTCGGCCATCACGTCGTAGGGGGCGTAGCGGATCTCGCGGCCCAGCTCGAGCACGTCGCGGAAGCCGCGGGTGGTGAGCAGGCCGGTGCGCGCCCCCTTGCGCTCGAGGATCGCATTGATCACCAGCGTCGTGCCGTGGATCAGCTCGTCCAGCTCCTCCACCAGCCCCGGCACCCGCTCCGAGAGGGCCCGGATCCCCGCCTCGACGGCGTCCGAGGGGTCCTGCGGCGTGGTGAGGCACTTGTGCACGTGGAGGGCGCCGGTGCGGTCGTCGAGCAGCACGAAGTCGGTGAAGGTGCCGCCGATGTCGCAACCGAGCCGATAGCGCTTCCCCGGCATGTCGACCTCCCTCGACCGAACGGCGCGACGATAGGCGAGCCGCCCGCCACGGGGCAAGGGGAGAAAGGACCGACCGAAGAAGCGTCGAGGACCGGAAACCGGGTCGCGCGCCGGGCTACGCCCGGGCCGGAACCGGACCGAAGGAGATGAAACGACGGATGCGCAGGAGGTCCTCCTGCCGCGGCCAGACGAACACCACGCACGTCTCGCTCGTCCGCGCCAGACACCGCTCGTCCGCCAACACCCCCAGCACGCGCACCGGCTCCGGGTCGCCGGGAAGCCGGAACTCGAGCGTCACCTCCTGTCCGTCGAGGCGCGGGGCGAACCACGACCCCGTGTACGACATCCCTTCCTCGGAGATGTCGCGGGCCCGCACGCGGGCCTCGCCCCGATGCCCGCGCTCGATGACGGTCACGTCGAGCGGTACTCTGGAGAACCGACGTCGTTCGATGCCCATCTTCGTTCGCGCCTCCCGTCGTCGCTCCCGCGCGGCGACCAGGTAGGATTGTATCCCACCCGGCCCGGCTCGCCAAGAATGGGGGGGCAGGGTCGAGGTTCCGGTTGACAGTGTGGCGCCGGTGCTGGTACGGGACGAATCGCATCCTGACGTCTTGCAGGTTTGGGAGGTATCCGCGATGAAGCCAGGCGAGAAGAAATATCCGCACATCTTCCGTCCGTTCCGGATCGGCAAGATGGAGCTGAAGAACCGGATCAAGTACGCCTCGACGGAGACGAACTTCAACTACGGCGACGGGTTCGTCTCCGACAAGGAAGTGGCGTACATGGAGGCGCAGGCGCGCGGGGGCGCCGGCATCGTGACGACGCAGGGGGCGTACACCGACCCGCGGGGGGAGGGGAAGGGGTACGTCGGGATGATGGGGATCTGGGACGACAAGTTCATCCCCGGGCTGAAGCGGATTGCGGACGTGATCCACAAGTACGAGGCGAAGGCGGTGCTGCAGCTGATGCACTGCGGCCGGGTGGGCGGCATCGAGCTGGACTACACGGTGGGTCCGTCGGAGGTGAAGCAGCGGATCCCGCGGTTCCGGGAGCCGCGGGAGATGACGGTCGAGCAGATCGAGACGGCGATCCAGGAACACATCGATGGGGCGTTGCGTTGCCGGGAGGCGGGCTACGACGCGGTGGAGATCTCGGGGATCGTCGGCTATCTGATCTCGAACTTCATCTCGGCCTACACCAACCTGCGGACCGACGCGTTCGGCGGGACGGTGGAGAAGCGGGCGGAGTTCATGCGGCGGATCGTGGCCGGAATCCGCAAGGCGGTGGGACCGGACTATCCGATCATCATCCGGCTGTGCGGGGACGAGCTGCTGCACGACCGGGGCGGGAACACGCCGGAGGAGTCGCTGCGGGTGATCCAGATCGCCGAGCAGGCGGGGATCGACTGCCTGAGCGTGACGGCGGGGTGGCAGGAGTCGGCGGTCTCGGTGATCAGCCGGGACATCCCGATGGGCACCTGGCTGCCGATCGCGGAGCGGATGAAGAAGAACCTCAAGGTCCCGGTGTCGATGGCCTACCGGTTGTTCGTGCCGGGGATCGTCGAGGAGGCGATGCAGGCGAACCGGCTGGACATCTGGGAGATGTGCCGGCCGATGATCGCGGACCCCTTCCTGCCCAACAAGATCCTGGAGGGGCGGGAGGAGGAGATCATCCCGTGCATGGCGTGCAACATCTGCCTGGCGCGGCTGTTCCGGGACGCGGAGTTGTGCTGTTTCGTGCGACCGTCGCTGGGCCACGAGAGCGAGCCCGAGTACGGGTTCTACGGGTTCGCGAAGGCGGCCAAGCCGAAGAAGATCTGGATCATCGGCGCGGGCGTGGCCGGCATGCAGGCCGGGGCGATCGCCGCGGAGAAGGGGCATCAGGTCACGATCACGGACAAGGCGGACCACACCGGCGGGCAGCTCGCGGCCGCGGCCCACGGACCGTGGGGCGACGACGAGTTCCTGCGGCTGGTGCGCTACCTCGAACACCGGTGCCGCCAGTTCGGCGCGAAGTTCGAGCTGGGGCGGACGGTGACCAAGGAGGAGGTCAAGGCCTCGGACGCGGACGAGGTGGTGATCGCGACGGGCGCGGTGCCGCGGACCGACATCCGGGGCGCCGACGGCAAGAACGTCGTCTCGTGCCTCGACGTGTTCGAGGGCCGGGCGAAGGTCGGCCGGCGCGCCGTGATCCTCGGGGACGGCGGCGTGGCGATCTCGACGGCGCTCCTGCTGTTGCACCGGGGCGGTCACGAGGTCACGATGATCGGCAAGGCGAAGAAGCCGGGCCGCGACGTCAACCCCTCCTACATCTGGCGCTACATGTCGAAGCTCAAGGAGGGCAAGGCGGTCCTGGTGATGCAGACGAAGGTCGAGGAGATCACGGCCGAGGGGGTGGCGGTGACCACGCCCGACGGCCCCAAGACGATTCCGGCGGACACGGTGATCCTGGCCGAGGTGCAGTCGGTGCAGGATCTGGTGAAGGCCCGCAAGGGTGTCCGGGTGGTGGGCGACGCGCTGCTGGCGCGCCGGGCCAACGCCGCGATTCTCGACGGCTACCGCCTCGGGATGCGGCTGTAGGTTCTCTCGGGAGGTGCGACGATGGTGCCGACGATTGACGCCTTCAAGTGCGACGGCTGCGGGATCTGCGTGCAGCGCTGCCCGCCGCAGATCATGGGCCTGATCAAGGGCAAGGCCGCCCTGCTCACCGACCTGTGCGAGGAATGCGGCATCTGCGCCGAGGCCTGTCCGATCGCGGCGATCCGCTTCCATCTGCCGCGCCGCGCCTTCGAACCGCAGCACGACGGCTACCGGCCGGTGCCCCGGTAGCGGGAGGGAACGACGATGAAGGTCAACAAGATCGACCACATCTGCGTCGCGGTGAAGAACCTCGACGAGGCCCGCAAGAAGTGGGAGCCGATCCTCGGCAAGTCGCCCGACGACCCGTACGTCGATGAGCCGGAGAAGATCCGCGTCGCCCGCTACTGGCTCGGGGACGTCGGCTTCGAGCTGATGGAGTCGACCTCGCCGGACGGCGACGTGGCGAAGTTCATCGAGAAGCACGGCGAGGGCATCATGCTGATCGGCTTCAACGTGGACAACACGCGGAAGGCAATCGACGAGCTGAAGGGCAAGGGCTACCCGTTCATCGGCGGGGCGCGGCCGTTCCGCGACTGCGAGTTCGCGTTCGTCCACCCCAAGGCCGTCAACGGCGTGCTGCTCGAGTTGATCGACTACAAGTGGAAGCCGCACGAACGCGGCTAGGTCGCGCTCCCGGCCGTCCCGCCGGTCCGCCCGGCCGGGCGGATCGGGGCGGACCCGGACCGGCGCCCCGCGGAGGTGGTCATGGACTTCCGGTTCTCCGAGGAGCAGGAGTTCTTCCGCAACCAGGTCCGGGACGCCGTCGACCGCCTCGTCCGGCCCCGCATCGCGGAGATCGACCGGCGGGCCGAGTTCCCCCGCGACCTGTGGGACGAGTTCGCCGGGCTCGGCTACTTCGGCCTCCGGCACCCCGCCGCCCACGGCGGCCTCGACGCCGACACCGTCACCTCGATGATCTTCTTCGAGGAGCTGGCCCGCGGGTCGTGCGGGTTCTTCATGGCGGTCACGGTCCAGATGCTGATGGGGACCTACTTCGTCGGTCGTTTCGGCTCGCCCGCCATCCGGCAGCGCGTGCTCGAACCGGCGATCCGCGGCGAGAAGATCGGCGCGATCTGCTTCACCGAGAGCCAGTCCGGCTCGGACCTCGCCGGCGTCCGCACCACCGCCGTGCGCGACGGCGACGGCTGGGTGCTCCACGGCACCAAGGAATGGATCACCAACGGCCCGATCTGCGACTTCGCCACCGTCCTCGCCACCACCGACCCGAAAGCCGGCCTCAAGGGCCTGTCGTTCTTCCTGGTGGAGGACGGGACGCCCGGCTTCGCCCGCGGGCAGAAGATCGAGAAGCTGGGCGCCCGCGGCTCGGTCACCGGAGAAGTGGTGCTCGACCACGTCCGCGTCCCCGCCGAGAACCTCCTCGGCGAGCCCGGCAAGGGCGTGACCTACGTCACCGACATCCTGAACCAGGTCCGCGTGATGACCGGCCTCGCCGCCTGTTCGATCGCCGACGAGGCGTTGCGGGACGCCAAGGACTACGCGAAGCGGCGCGAGGCGTTCGGCAAGCCGATTTCCGAGTACCAGCTCATCCGCGAGAAGTTCGGCCGCTGCTGGGCGAAACGCGAGGCGGCCCGCACCCTGCTCTACCGCGTCGCGTGGATGATCGATGCCGGCCTGGAGTGCCAGCGCGAGGCGATGGCCGCCAAGTGGGTCGCCACGGAGATGTGCCTCGAGGCGGTCGACGAGGCGACCCGGATCTACGCCGGCAACGGGTTCACGCCCGAGTACCCCGCGGAGCGGTTCTTCCGCGACGCGCGGTTCCTGCTCTCGGGCGGCGGCACGCACGAGGTGCTGCTGGACTACCTCGGCCGCACCTACCTCCGGCAGTGAACGGCACGCTCCAGGGAGGCTCCCGGTGAAGATCGTCGTCCTGGTGAAGCAGGTTCCCGACCCCGAGGCGCGCGTCACGGTGGGCCCCGACGGCGGTCCCGCCGCCCTCCAGGTGGAGGACCGCTGGTGCACCTCCTTCTTCGACGAGGTCGCCCTCGAGGCGGCCCTCGGGCTGCGCCAGCGGCACGGCGGCGAGGTCGTCGCGGTCACCGCCGGCGGGGGCAAAGCGATCGACGCCCTGCGGCGGGCGCTCGCCTTCGGCGCCGACCGCGTCCTGCAGATCGACGACCCGGCGCTCGCCGGCACCGACGGCCTCGGCGTCTCCGCGGCACTGGCGGCCTTCGTCGACCGCGAACGACCCGACCTCGTCCTGGCCGGACGACAGGCGCTCGACGACGAGGCCGGGACGGTGGGTCCCGCCGTGGCCGAACGGCTCGACTGGCCCCACGCCGCCGACGCGGTGGCGCTCGAGGTCGACCCGGCGGCGCGGCGGGCCCGCGTCGAACGCACGGTCGATGGCGGGCGCGAGGTGCTGGAGCTGCCGCTGCCCGCCCTGGTCACCGCGCAGAAAGGACTGGCGGTGCCGCGGGTGCCGCAGGTCACCGGGGTGATGAAGGCGATGCGGGCGAAGATCGACAAGCTGGACCTCGCCGCGCTCGGCCTGTCCGCCGCCGACGTGGCGCCGCGCACCGCGGTGCTCGGCTACCGCCCTCCCCCCTCGCGCAAGCCGGTGCGGATGGTCGAGGGCGATTTCCCGGAGAACGTCCGGACGCTGGCCGCGCTCCTGCGCGACGAGGCGAAGGTGCTCTGATGGCGGGCGCGATCTGGGTCGTGGTGGAGCGGTCGGGCGAAGGCCCGCGCCGCGTGTCGCTCGAAGCGCTCGGGCGCGCCGCAACGCTCGGCGGGGAAGCGACCGCCGTGCTGCTCGGCGCGGACGCCGCCGCGGCGGCGCCGGCGACGGCCCCCTACGCGAAGC
>JAAZOP010000637.1 GCA_012797735.1 Myxococcales bacterium | reverse complement strand
GGCCCCGGCGCCGCGCTGCGCGAGGCCGCGGTGCGGTTCTTCGCCGACTACGCGCGCGCCGCGATCCGCCGCCGGGAAGCGACGAAGTCGCTGCTGGTCGAGGTAACGCATCGGTTCAAGCGGGCCTACCGCCGACTGGGCGAGCTGCTGGCGCGCGACGGACGACTGGCGGACTCCGATCTGGTCTTCTTCCTGACGCACGCCGAACTCGGACGGCTGCTGCGGGGCGAGGATGAAACGCTCGGCCGGCGGGCGGCGTTGCGGCGCCGGGCCCACGAGGTGCAGCGCACGTTCGAGTTCCCGGAGGTGTTCGTCGGAACAGTCGATCCGCTGGAGTCGCCGCCGCCGGCCGACTCCGGGAACGGGGATGTGCTGTCGGGCAAGCCGGTCTGCGGCGGGGTCGTAGAGGGACCGGCGCGCGTGATCCGGTCGTTCGACGAGGCGGCGACGATCGAGCCCGGCGAGATCCTGATCGTCTCGCAGACCGACGTCGGTTGGAGTCCGTACTACAGCCTGCTCTCCGGGCTGGCCACCGACCTCGGCAGCCCGATGTCCCACGGCGCGGTGGTGGCGCGCGAATACGGACTGCCCGCCGTGACCAACCTGCGCGTGGCGACGCGCACTTTCCGCACGGGCGACCGCGTGCGGCTGGACGGGGATCGAGGTCTCCTCTGCCGCACGGGTGGTCCGGCCCAGGAGCAGACCTGATGCTGACGAAGTTCGACGAGTGGACGTGCCACCAGACGGTCCAGACGTTCGACCAGGTCGGGAGCACCGACCGCGCGTGGACGGAGAAGCTGTGGTGCAACGTCCACGACGCGACGGGCGGCCTGGTGCTGGCGACCGGCTTCGGGGTCTACCCGAACCGCAACGTCCAGGACGGCTTCGCCTGCGTGAACGTCGAGAACCGACGGCAGCACAACCTCCGCGTCTCGCGCGTGCTGCGGCCGCGGATCGACGAGGTGGCGGTCGGCCCGTTGCGCTACGAGGTGCTCGAGCCGTTCCGTCGGATCCGGCTGACCTGCGGCGACAATCCCCGCGGCATCCGGTTCGACCTGGAGTTCCGCGGGCGGTTCGCGCCGGGCGAGGAGGAACCGCAGGTCGGAACGGCCTTCGGGCGGACGTTCGTCCACACCTGCCGCTACGCGCAGGTCGGCCGCGCGCAGGGCTGGATCGAAGTCGAGGGGCGCCGGGTCGAAGTGACCGAGGACCGGTTCTACGCCCAGCGGGATCACTCGTGGGGCCAGCGGATGGGCGTCGGACTGCCCGAACAAGGGGTGCAGTTCACGGACATCGCGGCCTTCCGGGGGATGTTGATCCTCTGGACGACCCTGCAGCTCCCGGACCGCGCCTTCACGCTGTACTACATCGAGGGAGCGGACGGTCGGGTGCAGCGGCTGACGGGGCACGTCTGCCCGCGACTCGAGAGCGGCGCTCCGACCGTGCCGATCACGGAGGTGCAGCACGAGTTCCGCTATCACCCGCGGAGCGCCCGCATGTCCGGCGGCCGTCTCGTCCTGGCGGCGGCCGACGGCGGGCGGTGGGAACTCGAACTGCAGGAACGGACGACGATGTACCTGCGCGGCGGCGGATATACCGGCTATCGGGGGTACTACCACGGCCTCTGGATGGGTCCGGAATGGCAGGACGGCGAGACGTTCGAGGTGTCGGACGAGCGGGTGGCCAACGAGGTGCACGGACTGGACGACACGGTCGTGGAGGTGCGCTGCGGCGGCGAGGTCGGGTACGGCATCGTGGAGAACCTGATCCTGCCGCCGTTCCCGCGCTACGGGTTCGCGGAATCCGAGGGTCGGTGAGGCCCGAGGGGAGGACGGCGGGCATGTCGGACCGACCGCTGGCGGTGGTGACGGGCGCATCGAGCGGGATCGGGGCGGCGTTCGCGCGACGCCTGGCCGCCGACGGGCACGACCTGGTGCTGGTGGCGCGGCGTCGCGAACGGCTCGAGGCGCTGGCGAACGAGGCGGGCGCGCGGCACGGGGTGGCGACGAGGGTCGTGGCGGAAGACCTCGCGCAACCGGACGGGATCCGCCGGGTGGCGACGGTGGTGGCGGAAGGCCCGCCACCCGCGTTCCTGGTGCACAGCGCGGGGTTCGGCTCCCGCGGGCTGTTCGCGGAACTCGACCCGGCCACGCCGCGGACGATGAACCTCCTGCACGTGGTGGCCCCGGTGGAACTGGTTCGCGCCGCGCTGCCCGGCATGCTGGCCGCCCGACGCGGCCGGATCCTCCTCGTCTCGTCGCTCGGCGGTTTCTTCACCACCGCCCGCTACACCACCTACTCGGCGACGAAAGCCTACCTCAACATGTTCGTCGAGGGACTGCAGGCCGAGCTGGACGGTACGGGGGTCCGGGCGCAGGCGATCTGTCCGGGACTCACGCGCACGGAGTTCCTCGACACGCCGGAGTACGCCGCATTCAAGTACCAGCAGGTCCCGGACCGGTTCTGGATGACGGCGGAGGCGGTGGTGGAGGAGGCCCTCGCCTCGCGCGAAACGGTGTTCGTGCCCGGCCGCCACAACCGCTGGCTGGTGCGGGCGATCCAGGCGCCCGTGCTCGGCCGCGCCCTGCGCCGGGCGCTCGCCGCGGCCAACCGCAACGGGCTCTACTGATCCTTCCGCCCGTCCGTGGGGTGCGGCGCGGGCGCCGGGCGGCGGTCGCGCCCGGGGCCGCCGGTGCGTTGCAGCTTCTTCAGCAGGCCGTAGCGGGAGAGTCCGAGCAGGGCGGCGGCCTTGGTCCGGTTGCCGCCGGCAGCCGACAGCGCCCTCTCGATCAGGGCCCGCTCCAGGGCCTCGACGTTCGTCTTGAGGTCCAGGCCCTGTTCGCCGGCGGCCGCCGCAGCGCCCGGCGCACCGTGGGGTCGTGTCGTCGCGCCGAAATCGATGCAGTCCTCGTCGATCTCGTCACCGGCGGCCAGGACGAGGGCGCGGACGAGGGTGTTTTCGAGTTGGCGGACGTTGCCGGGCCAGCCGTGGGCGAGCAACTTGCGCTGGGCGGCGGGGGTGAGTCGGACCTTGCGTCCCGGCGCGTGGCGACCGAGGAAGTGGGCGGCCAGGAGGGGGACGTCGTCCAGGCGGTCGCGCAGCGGGGGCAGCCGGAGGGTGAGCACCGCCAGGCGGTAGTACAGGTCCTCGCGGAACCTGCCCTCGCGCACCATCGCTTCGAGGTCCCGGTTGCTGGCGGCGAGGATGCGGACATCGACCCGGCGGGTGGCGGTTCCGCCGACGGGGCGGACCTCGCGGTCTTCCAGCACGCGCAGCAGCTTGGCCTGGAGCCCGAGCGACAGTTCGCCGACCTCGTCGAGGAACAGGGTGCCCTTGTCGGCGACGACGAACAGGCCGGCGTGGTCGCGGTCGGCGCCGGTGAAGGCGCCCCGCACGTGGCCGAAGAGGATCGATTCGAGCAGCGGCTCGGGGATGGCGGCACAGTTCTCGGTGACGAACGGGCCCGTGCGGCGCGGACCGCGGGCGTAGAGGGCGCGGGCGACGAGTTCCTTGCCGGTGCCGCTCTCGCCGAGGATCAAGACGGGCAGATCGGTCTCGGCGACGCGGCGCATCCGGCGGAACAACTCCTGCATCGGGGCGGAGCGGCCGAGGAAGCCGGGGAAGGGGTCGGCGACCTCGGGCGGGAGGGCGCCCTCGATCGTCTCCTTCAGGCCCCGCAGCTCGACCGCCTGGTCCTCGACCCGCCGTCGCAGCTCCGCGTTCAGCCGTTCGATCTCCTGCCGCCGGCGGCGGAGCAGCCGCAGGTGTCGGGCCGTCTCCAGGGCGAGCGCCGCCTGGCCGGCGAAGTCGAGGGCCACCTCGACGAGCGCGGGATCGAAGGCGGCCTCGCGGAGGCGGTGGTCGAGATACACGGCGCCGAGCGTCCGGCCGCGGGCGAGCAGCGGCAGGACCATGACGGACCGCAGGCCGAGGTCGTGGACGGAGCGGGAGGCGAGGAACCGGCCGTCCTGCCGCGCGTCCATCGTCACCACGGGTTCGCCGGTCCGGGCGACCTGCTCGGCGATCGACAGCGAGATCGAGGCGCCGTCGAGTCCGCCGAGGGCGCCCGTGGCGAGGTTGCGGACGCGGCGCACCTGCAGCGGACCGGTGCGACCGCGCCGGGTCAGCAGCATCCCGCGCTCGGCGCCGACGATCTCGATCAGCGTGTCGAGGATCAGGTCGAGCAGCCGGGCGGGTTGCCGCTCGGAGACGAGCCGGCGCTGGATCGAGAGCCACCGCCGCAGTTCGCGTTCGCGCGTCGTCGCGGTCCCGCCCGCCGGTTCCGGCGCCGGCGGCGCCGCGGGGGCGGCGGCCAGCAGGTCCTCGAGGGTCCGAGCTTCCGGATC
>JAAZOP010000636.1 GCA_012797735.1 Myxococcales bacterium | reverse complement strand
CCGCCCGCGCCGATACGCCGCAGCAGGCGGTACTTGCCCTCCAGCAGCCGGTCCGCGAACTCCATCCCCCTTCCCTTGCCGCGTCGGCAAGGGCCCTGCTTATCACGATGATCGGTCGTCGGCAAACCTCCGGCGGGATTCCGGCACCGCCGGGCGTCTGGCTCCGCCGTGCAATCCGCGGTATCTTGCCCGGCGACGATGACGGGCCGGACGAACGACGAGCCGGGGCGGCGCGCCCCGACGGCGGGCACGACGGTGACACAGGAGTCGGCGCCGAGCGTGCATCCGGCGGCGCCGGCGCCGGGCTTGGTGCTGGCCTGGTGCCCGGCCGGCCTGGCGGTCCACGACCGCGCGCGCGTCGGCGGATCCGAGCTGACCGTGGGTCGCGCCCCCACCGCCGCCTGGTGCATTCCCGACGAACGGCTCTCCCGCGCGCACTTCGCCGTCCGCCTGCACGGCGATCGCTTCCTCGCGCGCGACCTGGGCAGCCGCAACGGGACCTTCGCCGACGGCGCGCGGCTCGAGGCGCCGCGCGAGCTGGAACCCGGCGCGGTGCTGCGCGCGGGGGAATGCGTGTTCGTGCTGGAACGCGACCTCGCCGTGCTGGCCGCGCCCGGGGAGCGGCCCGAGTACGGGATCGCCGGGCGGTTCCACGGCCCGCCGCTGGTCCGGCGCCTGCGACTGGCCGCGCACACGGGCCGGCACGTGCTGCTGCACGGCGAGACCGGCGCCGGGAAGGAACTGGCGGCGCGGGCCGTGCACGAGCTGCTCGCGCGCGCGGGCCGCGCCGGACCGTTCGTGGCGCACAACGCCGCCCGGTTCGCGGGCGAGGACGACGCCGTCAGCTCGCTGTTCGGCGTCGTCAAGGGCGCCTTCACCGGCGTCGAGACGCGCGCCGGGGCGCTCGAACAGGCCGCAGGAGGCACGCTGTTCCTCGACGAAGTCCACAACCTCCCGGCCCGCGTCCAGCGCTCGCTGCTGCGCTTCGCCGAGGACGGCGTCTGCCAGCGCGTGGGGGAATCCACCGGCCGCAGGCTCGACGTGCGCCTGATCCTGGGCACCAACGTGCCGCTGGACGAGGCGGTGGCCGACGGCCGGCTGGCGCACGATCTGGTGGCCCGCCTGCAGCCGGTGGCCGTGCCGCCGCTGCGGGAGCGGCGGGCCGACGTGCCGGGGATCCTCGTCGCCGTGCTGCAGCGGGTGCTGGGCGGGCTGGGACACGACGCCGCCCCGGTCCTCGCGGCGCTCGACGCGCGCGTCGCCGAACGGCTGCTGCGGCACGACTACCGCCGCGCCAACACGCGCGAGCTGGAGGCGCTGGCCGCCCTGGTGGGCGCCCGGCTTGCCGTGGGGGAGCCGCCGGCCGCCGCCCTGCGCGGGGCGCTGGACGAGACGTTGCCGGCCGCCGCGCCTGGAGGCCGGGACGCGGTCGCCGACCCGGCGTCCGTGCCCGCGGCCACCTCGTCCTACGAGCGGCATCGCGCCGAGATCGTCGCCGCGTATCGCGAGGTCGACGGCAACCTCACGCGACTGGAGGAGACGCTGGAGGCACGCGGGATCCGTTGCAGCCGGCGGTGGCTCGCCGTGTTCCTCGAACGGTGGGGCGTGCGGACGCGCCGCCGCGCCGGCGACTGACCGCTCTCCCGATTCCCCTGGCTCCCTCCCCGCCCGTCGTGATAACCCCGGCCCGATGGACCGTCCGCTTGCGCTGCCTCCGCCCGTCGCCCGGATGATGGCCGAGATCGAACGGCGCTGCCGGGAAGGGCGGACGATCGTCCTGCTGCGGCACTCGGTGCGCGGGCCGATCACGACGACCCGGCTGGAGGGCGCCTGGAACACGCCGCTCACGCCCCGCGGCCGGGCGTTGGCCCAGGCGTTCGGGCGGCGGTTGCCCGCCGGAAGCCGCGTGCGCGTGTGGTGGAGTCCGGTCCCGCGCTGCGCCGACACGGCCGAGCACCTCGTGCGGGGCGCGGCGGCGGCGGGGCGGAGCGCGCGGCTCGCCGGTCCGCAGTGGCGGCTGGCGGCGAGCTACGTGCATGACCCCGCGGACCTGGTGCGGCGTTTCGCGGCGCTGGGACCGCGCGGGTTCGTGCGCGACTGGCAGGCGGGACGGATGCCCGCCGCGTTGATCGACCCGCTGCCCGAAGCGGCGGCGACGCTGCTGCGGCACCTGCTGCGCGGTCCCCGCGCCGCCCGTCCGGGAACGCTGGACCTGCACGTGACCCACGACCTCAACATCGTCGCGCTGCTCTCGGCGGTCCGGGACGTGACGCGGCGCACCTTCCGGTGGCCGGGATACCTGGAAGGAGTGGTGCTGGCGCCGCGCGGCGCCGCGGTCGAGTGGTGGTGGAGGGGCCGGCGGTGGAATGTGTCGGCCGTCGCGGCCGCCGGCCGCCCCCCGCGGAGCCGCTAGCCCTCGCGCTCGAAGAGCCCCGCGGCGCCCATGCCGCCGCCGATGCACATCGAGACGACGCCCCAGCGCGCCTTCCGGCGCTCCAGTTCGTACAGCAGCTTGGTGGTGAGGAAGGCGCCGGTGCAACCGAGCGGGTGGCCGAGGGCGATGGCGCCGCCGTTGACGTTGACCTTCTCGGGATCGAGATGGAGCACGTCCTCGCAACAGTAGATCGCCTGCGAGGCGAACGCCTCGTTGACCTCCCAGAGGTCGATCTGGTCGGTCTTGAGGCCGCACTTCTGCATCAGCTTGGGGATGGCGTAGGCCGGGCCGACGCCCATGATCTCGGGGGGGACGCCGGCGACCTGGTAGCGGCGGTAGACGGCCATCGGCTTCAGGCCGAGACTCCGGGCCTTCTCGCGGCTCATGACGACGCAGAACGCGGCGCCGTCGTTCATCTGCGACGAGTTGCCGGCGGTGACGGTGCCGGTGGGGTCGAAGGCCGGCTTGAGCTTGGCGAGACCCTCGAGCGTGGTGTCGCGGCGCGGCCCCTCGTCGACGGCGGCGGTGACCTTCTTCACCAGCGGCCTGCCGTCCGGACCCTGCTCGATGACCTCGGTCTCGATCGGGACGATCTGCGTCTTGAAGTACCCCTGGTCGATCGCGTGGAGCGCGCGCTGGTGGGAACGCAGGGCGAACGCGTCCTGGCGCTCGCGCGAGATGTGGAACTGGCGCGCGACGTTCTCGGCGGTGAGGCCCATCGGGGTGTAGGCATCGATCCAGTCGCGGACGAGGTCCGGGTCGCCGACGGGCTTGTTGCCGCCCATCGGGACCTTGGTCATGTCCTCGACGCCGCCGGCGACGACGACGTCGGCCTCGTCGAGCATGATCCGTTCGGCGGCCTGCGCGATGCTCTGGAGACCCGACGAGCAGAAGCGGTTCACGGTGATCGCCGGGACGGTGTACGGCAGCTTGGCGCCCATCACGACGAGACGCGCGAGATTCATGCCCAGTTCGGCTTCCGGCATCGCGCAGCCGACGATGACGTCGTCGATCTCCTCGGGCTTGAGGCCCGGGGTGCGCCGGACGGCCTCGGCCAGCACCAGCGCCCCGTAGTGCACCGGGTGGGTGTCCTTGAACGCGCCGCGGCCGCGGCGGGTGATGGCGCTTCGGACGGCGGTGACGATGACGGCTTCCCTTGCCATGGCGTCTTCTCCTTCCCCGTGGTCCGCCTGCTAGTTCCGCAGCGGCTTGCCCTTCATCAGGAAGTGCTGGATCCGCTCCTGGGTCTTGGCGGTGCCGAGCAGGAAGCAGAACGCTTCCCGCTCGAGGTCCAGCAGGTACTGTTCGGAAACCTCGACGTTGATCGAGGTCTTGCCGCCGGAGAGGACCCAGGCGATCTTCCCGGCCATCAGCTGCTCGTGCTCCGTGATCTGGTGCTGCTTGCACATCGAGTCGAGCACCATCTGGAACGTGGCGTAGATCATCTCCCCGGGGAGGCGCAGCTTGCGCATCCGCGGCGGGGTGAAGCCTTCGAGCCACATCGCCTGGACGGCGCGCTTGGCGCGACCGAGCAGGTGTTCCTTGTTGGTGACGACGATGTCGGAGGGACGGAGGAACTTGAGCGCCTGGGCCTCGTGGGCGCTCATCGAGACCTTGGCCATGCCGATGTTCTGGAACGCGGCCTGGAGGAACGGGATCGGGTTCACGTTCTGGGCCTGCTCGGGGATCCCTTCGAGGTGGCGGATCAGCATCTCCTTGTGGCCGCCGCCGCCGGGGATCAGCCCCACGCCGACCTCGACGAGCCCCATGAACAGGTCGGCGTGCGCGCAGATCCGGTTGCAGGCCATCGACAACTCGGCCCCGCCGCCGAGCGTCATCGCGAACGGGGCGGCGACGGTCGGCTTGCGCGAGTACTTGAGCCGCTGGTTGACGTCCTGGAACGCCTTGACCACGCCCTCGACCTGGTCCCACAACCCCTGCTGGGCCGCCATGATCAGCGCAAAGACGTTGGCGCCGGCGCAGAACGCCTCGCCGTGGTTGCCCAGCACCATCCCGATCCACCGGTCGTCGCGGTCGAGCAGGTCCAGGCCGTGGTTGAGCTGACTGATGATGTCCTGGTCGATCGAGTTCATCTTGGTGTGGAACTCGCAGCAGAGGACGCCGTCGCCCATGTCGTACAGCGTGGCCGAGTCGTTGTGGGCCACGACGCGATCCTGCTGCTTGAGCAGCGGGAGGCGGATCGTCAGGGCGTCTTCGGCGACCGGCTTGTACGACCGCGAGGTCCCGTCGAAGAAGTAGCGCCGGCCCTTCTCGGTCTTGTAGAAGCTGGTGAACCCCGCGGCCAGCAACGCCTCGGCGATCTTGGGCAGCTTCTTGCCGTCGCGCTGCATCCGCTCGCAGGCGGCCTTCACGCCGATGGCGTCCCACGCCTCGAACGGTCCGAGGGCCCAGTTGTAGCCCCACTTCATCGCGTTGTCGATCTGGACGATGTCGTCGCAGATCTCGCCGACGCGGTTGCCCGAGTAGATCAGCGAGTCGCGCAGGACGTTCCAGGCGAACTTCGCCGCGCGGTCGTCGTGGGTCAGGAGCTGCTTGAGCCGCTCGCCGGGGTCCTCGATGTTCCGGACGGCCCCCAGCGAGTCGAAGCGGACCTTCTGCTTCTCGCGGTACTCGCCGGTGGTGTGGTCGAGCACCAGGACGTCCTTCTTCCCCTCGCCCTTGAGCTTCTTGTAGAAGCCGCCCTTGGTCTTGTCGCCGAATTGCTTGCGCTCGATCATCGTCTGGATGAACGGCGGCACGCGGAAGATCTCCCGCTCCTCGTCGTCGGGCAGCGTGTCGTAGCAGTTGTGCAGGATGTGGACGACGGTGTCGAGGCCGACCATGTCGACCGTGCGGAACGCCGCCGTCTTCGGGCGCCCCATCGGCTCGCCGACGATCGCGTCGGCCTCCTCGATCGTGTAGCCCTGGTCCAGCATCTCCCGCACCGTGCGGATCAGCCCGTAGATGCCGATGCGGTTGCCGACGAAGTTGGTGGTGTCCTTGCCGAAGACGACGCCCTTGCCGAGGACGTTGGTGCCGAACTCGGCCATCGCCTCGACGACCGCCGGGTCGGTGTCCTCCCCCGGCACCAGCTCCAGCAGCCGCATGAAACGCACGGGGTTGAAGAAGTGCGTGACGAGGAAGTTCTTGCGGAACGCCGCGCCGCGACCTTCGATCATCGACCGGATCGAGATGCCCGAGGTGTTGGAGGAGACGATGGCCCCCGGCCGCACGAACGGCTCGATCCGCTCGAACAGCTTCCGCTTGATCTCCAGGTTCTCCACCACCACCTCGACCACCCAGTCGCAGTCCTTCAGCCACTCGAGGTGGTCCTCGAGGTTGCCGGTGCGGACGAGATCGGCGAACCCGTCGTGGTAGAAGGCCGGAATCGGCTTCTTGTTCTTGATCGCGTTCGCCAGCCCGTTCGCGGCGAAGCGGTTGCGGAACTCGGGCGACTCGCGCGTCAACCCCTTCTTCCTGTCCTCCTCGGTCAGTTCCGGCGGGACGATGTCGAGCAGCACCGTCCGGATCCCGCAGTTGGCCAGGTGGGCGGCGATGCCCGAGCCCATGATCCCCGCGCCGAGCACCGCAGCCTTTTCGATCTTCCGACTCATGGATGGTTCCTCCCTTCCTTTCCGGGACCGAAAGCTGAATCGGCATTCACTCTCTGCCACGGTTGAAGCGGGGTGTCAATCCGAATCCGCGGGCGGGGCGGGCGCCGCAGCGCCGCGCCGCCCCGGAACCGGCAGGGGCACGGTCGCCCCGCTCCGTGGTAGGCTGGCCCCGCGGCCCGGCCGGAGGCGGGCCGCAGGAGGTTCGCCGATGACCGCGCAACACCACCGCGCCGCGCTGGCCGGGCTCGCCGCCCTCGCCGGAACGCTCGCCGGCTGCAGCGACGACGGCGCCGCGCCCGTGCCGTTCGAACAGTACTGCGAGCGCTACGCCGGGATCGCTTGCGAGTTCGCGCAACGCTGCGACTGCCTGGCCGGCGCGACCGTGGAGATGTGCCGGCTCTTCGTGGACGGCGAGTGCGCCGACGAGGTGGAGGCGCCCGTGAACGCCGGGCGGCGCTCGTACGACGCCGAGGCGGCGGGCGGGTGCCTGGCCGGCCTGCAGTCGCTGCTGCGCGACTGCACGCTCGCCGAACCGCAGTGGCCGGAAGACTGCGACCGGATGCTCGTCGGCACGCTCGCCGCCGGCCGCTCCTGCGAGTCCGACGCGGACTGCGTGCCCGGGCTGGAGTGCCATGCCCGGGCCTGCACCGACATGCCGGACGCGGGCCAGGCGTGCCTCGCCGGGGCCGACTGCGCCGAGGGCTTGTACTGCGGCGACGACGAGGTCTGCCACGCCCCACAGGGTGTCGGCGGGCCGTGTCCGGAGGGCAACGAGGCGTGCGCGGACGACCTGTACTGCGACCTGCGGACGTCGCTCTGCGCCGCCCCGCTGGCCCGTGGCGAGGCGTGCCGGCACGCCAACGCCGTGTGCGTCGAGGGGCTGTACTGCGCCGTGGCGGCGGGGACCTGCGAGCCGCTGCCGGCCGCCGGCGGGGACTGCGTCGAGTCGAGCGGGCAGTGCGCCGAGGGGTTGTACTGCGACGGCGACTCCGGCACCTGCCGCGAAAGGCTGCCCGCCGGCGCCGCCTGCACGGCCGACGACCAGTGTGCATCGGACGACTGCACCGGCGGGGTCTGCATCGCCGACCCCGGCGGCACCTGTCCGCTCTTCTGACGGGACGTCCGGCGCGCCGCCGAAGGTCGGCGGTTCGTACGACTCGTCCATGGCGCGGCGTGGCCCGGGTGGGGCCGCCGGGGGACGCCCAGGTCCGTGACGCGGCCGCGATGCGCGGCACCCAGGTTCGACACGCCGCCGGCGTTCCTCGAGACCGACCCGCGGAGGCAGGAGGGGTTCCGCGACGCCGGCCGGGGCCGGGTCGCGCCGCGGGGTCACAGCAGATCGGGGGTGGCGGCGAGGCGGAAACCGAGGCCGAACTCGGCCAGCTCGTCGTCGTACAGGTCTCCCGCCACCGGGACGATCGCCCCCAACTCGGCCATCATCCACGGGAGGAAATTCGACCGCACGCCGATCAGCAGGCTGAACAACCGGAAGTTCTCGGCGCCCTGGTCCGGGTCGAGCCAGATCTCGATCTGCGCGTCCACGAAGCCGCCGATGTAGTCGATCGGCATCACGGCGACGCCCACCGCGGGATCGATGAAGAAGTTCATCTGGGTGTCCCCTTCGTCGGGAACGTCGAAACGCAGCACGAACGGCAGCGAGAAGTTGATCGAGAGCATTTCGATCGGCCGCGCCTGGAAGAGGAAGCCCGGGTCGATCCCGAACGGGAGCATGCTCCGTCCGCCGGCCGTCGGGAGCATCACGCCCACGCCGGCGGCGAGCGTGATCACGTCGCCGGTCAGGAAGGCGGCCTTGATCCGCGGCACGAGGAAGCCGAACTCGTCGGAAGTCTCGTCGTGGAGGGCCGAGGGCTCGGGGTAGTCGGTCTCGTTGTGCTCCACCAGCTCGGCCTCCAGCCCGACTTCCAGCGTCTCGAACAGCTCGAGTTGCGCCAGGGCCAGCAGCGCCAGCGCATGGCGCGAGACGTCGCCCCCGGCGGTGCTCTCGCCGCCCATCACCCAGTGCAGTCCGAGGCCCAGGCGCGTCTGGGGGATCGCGGCGCGCGGGGCGCCGAGGTTCCCGCCCAGCGGCTCGGGCGCGAACTCGAGCGGCCCCAATCCTGCTCCTCCGGCCCGGGTCGGTTCCTCGGCGGTCGTCGTTTCCGCCGGCGGGTCCTGGGCCCGGGCGCCGGCCGGCGCCGTGAGGACGAACAGGACGACCAGCGCGCCGGTTCCCCGGGAGCGGATCCGCTTGCCCATCGGCATCCCTCCCTCCGTCGCCGATCCGCGCGCGGGCGGCCCGCGCGACCGGCGGAAGCGGGCCCACTGTAGGCCCGCCGATCCGGCGGGGCAAGGGTCGTCGTCCGCTCGTCGCGGGCCGACCGGGTCCCAGCGCCGCGGTCTCAGCGGTGGACGAGCACGAGCGTGCCGTCGTTGCGGTCGGGCGGTTCGATCCACTGCCAGCCGTCGGGCAGTCGCGGGCCGGCGAAGTCGAAGACCCAGGCGGCCGCGGCGGGGGGGAGGTTGATGCAGCCGTGCGAGCGCGCCGTGCCGAACTCGACGTGCCAGAATGCCGCGTGCAGCGCGCGGTCCTCGTCGAAGAACAGCACCCAGGGGATGTCGTGCACGGTGTACGTCCGGCCGCCGTCGCCGGTCAGGGGGCCGCGCATCGTCTGGGTGCCGGCGGCGCGATAGATGCGGAACGAGCCCTCGCGGGTCAGGCCGCCGCGGCCGGCGGAGATCGGGGTGGCGAACCGCGGCACGTCGCCCTCGTACGCGGCCAGCAGCTGCTCGGCGAGGTCGACATCGAGCCAGCGTTCCGTCGGACCCACGCCGTCCGGGCGGGGCTGCCGGCGGAACAGGCGGACGTCGTCGCGGCGCAGGTAGCGCGCCGGTCCGATGCGGACCCAGCGCTCGCTCGCCTCCTCCACGCGGACGACCGCGTGTCGCGGCAGGCGCGGGGCGCGGGGTGCGGGTTCGGCCCGGCGCGCCGCCGGCGGTTCGCGGTAGACGGGCGTGGAGGCGGCGAAGGTGAAACCCCACGGCCAGGGGGCGTCGCCGGGGTCGAGCGGCAGGCCGGCGAGCGGAGTCGGCGCCGCCCAGCGCACGTCGTCGGCGCGCAGGTAGCGGCCCGACACGGTCCGGTACAGGGCGACCCCGCCGCGACGGATCTCGGCCTCGACGCTTTCCCAGTGGCCCGGCGGGAAAGGAACGCCGGCCCGTCGTTCCACGGCGGCGGCGACCGTGGGATAGATCTCGCGGCCGCGACCGAGAGGATGGACGTACAGGAAGGGGAGCGGCGACCCCGGGGGCGGCGCGGGCGGCCAGCGCCGGGGTCGCGCGGTGTCCTCGCCTCGCGCGGCGGCGGGCGCGCAGATCCAGGCCGCGTCGCCGATCCGCAGCCAGTCGCTCGGACAATCCGCGGCGGGTCGCACTTCCAGGAGGGGCAGCACGGCCCCGGGCCGGAGCAGGCCGATCGGCCTGCCGCGAGCCGGCGTCGCGTAGACCGCCGTGCCGGTCGTCCCGAGGGCCACGACCGGCCGGGGTTCCGGCGACCAGGCGCCGGCCGCGACGGGCAGCGTCCAGCCGCCGATCGTCACGGCGAAACGGATCCACCACAGCGTCGCCAGCGCGATCACGCCTCCCGCTCCGCCGCGATCCTATCAGGGCGCCTGGAGCGGCGTGGAATTCCCGGACGGGGGCGCGGCGCCGCCGCTCGAGACCGGCGGCTCGCCGTCACCGGGCGGGGCGGCTGCCGCGGGCGGGGCGGCCGCGGGGGGTTCCGCACGCCGATCGATGAACGCGAGCACGGCGAAGGGGGCGAAGGCCATCAGCATCGGGATCCACATCGGCTGTCGGAGCGCACCGACGGCGAGCAGCAGGGAGACCAGCGCCAGTTCCGCCACGCGGATGCGGGCGTACCACCGCCGCCATCGCTCGTCGAGGAACAGCAGGGCCAGGTCGAGAGGCAGGAACACCACCATCAGCTCGTTGAACCGCCCTTCGGGGATACGCGTGACCCAGGTGACGAACCAGACGACGAGCGCGATCAGGACGAGCGGAACGATCGCGACGCCGAGCGCCACGCGTTCGCCGCGTCCCTCCCAGCGGGCGACGGCGAGCGGGAGGGCGAAGAGGACCGTGAGGAACAGGAAGTATGGCGTGGCGCCCCAGCCCAGTTCCTGCCGGTACTCGGGGCCCTGCTGCCGGCGCACCATCACGGGCGGCGCGCCGAAGAAGCGTTCCACTTCGAGCCGGAGTCGGTCGGGCCGGAACATCGATTCCCAGCGGCTGATCGGGACGTCGGCGGCGCGGGCCAGGGTCAGTTCGAGGAACGCGACGATCGCCGGATGCTCGGCCAGCGGACCCAGGCCGAGCTCGCGGAACGTCCGGCCCGTCGGTTCGGGCTCGACCGCGGTGCGGGCGCGCCAGGCTCCGCCGACCGCGGCATCGAGGATGTCGCGGATGCGCGTGGAGCAGTTGTCCTGGTAGATCTGGTAGGCGTAGCGCCAGGACCTGTCCGCGGTGTCCGCGAGCAGCTGCTGTTCGACGCGCCGCGCCTGCTCGTCGGTCAGCGGGAGATCCTGGCGCCAGATCGTGCGGTCGTCCAGGGTGTAACGCACCAGGGTCACCCGTTCGTAGTCGGTCGAAACCCAGAACTCACCGGCGCCGCGCAGGAAACCCCATGCCAGCCGGAGCGGTCGATCGAACGACGCGGTGCCGTAGTCGTAGCAGACGGTCTCGTGGCGCGGGTCAGCGGGGTAGCGCAGGCAGAGGGTGGCGTGGCCGAACTTCTCGACGGCTTCGTCGCCGGGGCCGATGGTGTACAGGGTGACCTGGGGGACTCCGGCCGGCGTGGCGCGTCGGGCCGGCTTGGGCGGAGCGGTCGTGGCGGCGGCGGGTCCGACGACGGTGGGCGGCGGCGCGCCGGCCGTGGCGGCGGGTCCGACGACGGT
>JAAZOP010000635.1 GCA_012797735.1 Myxococcales bacterium | reverse complement strand
GACCCAGGCCGCGCCGGCCGCCCGCGGCGGCTCCGCTTCGTCCCAGGCCTCGCGCGGCTCGTACAGCCGCTCGAGGACGCCGCGCAGCGCGCGGCGCGGGCGCGGGTGGATCCACAGGCCCAGACCCCGGTCCGCCGCGGCGTCGGCGATGCGCGCGGCGAACGCGGCGTCCGCCAGCAGCACCGCGGCCCGACACGTCCCCACGTCGGCAACCGACCGCTCGTGCCACAGGGGCGCCAGCGAGACGGGCTCCGGGGCGTCGGTCGGACCGAGCGACGAGACGACGTGGCTGCGACGGCAGCGGACGAGGCGGCCGCCGAGCGCCGCGACGAGCTCGCCGAGGGTCGGCGCGTCGCCCGGACGCCGGTGCCAGCGCAGCATGGGAAGGAAGGGTCTCTCTCGCCGCGCGACTCAGGGCGCCTTGGTCTTCGTGGCGCCGCCCTTGGTCGGGTTCTCGCCGTTGTACATCTGGATCAGCTTGTCCGTCAGGTTGAGGTGGTCCGGAGCCCAGACCAGCCCCGCCTCGGACTTGTCGAAGATCATCTCGTAGCCGTCGGACTGGCCGATCCGCCGCAGAATCTGCTCCATCCGCTCGAAGATCGCCTTCGTCAGCTCCAGCTCCTTCTCGGCCAGCTCGCGCTGGTAGCGCGCGTAGGTGTTCTGCAGCTCGATCAGCGCCTTCTGCAACTCCGCGTTCTTCGACTGGTACGCCTCGGGCGTCAGCACCTCGCGCTGCTTGTCCAGCTCCTCGAGCTTCGCCTTGAACTCCTTGGCGCGCTGGTCGAGGTCGCTCTGTCGCTGGTCGAACAGCGCCTTCAGCTCGGCCTTCGCCCGCCGGCCGTCCTCGGTCTCGTTCAGCGCGCGCTGCAGATCCACGAACGCGAACTTCGCATCGGCGTAGATCGTCGGGGCGACCGCGACCACGACGAGTGCGATGGCGAGCGCGCCCAGGGTCCTGTTGCCCATGCTCCGCAACTCCTTGGCGCCGGCATCCGGCACCTGCGTCAACCCGCGAGCCCGGGTCGTTGTTCCCGGGCTTCATACCGCCAAGGCGGCGGCACGGTCAAGGACGCCGGACGCCCACCCCGCATTCAACCGCCCGGCGTCAGAACAGGTTTCCGACCATGAACTCGAACTGGTACGTCTCCTCCCCCGGCTCGAGCCACAACGGGAAGCCCCACTCGAAACGCAACGGCCCCAACGGCGAGATCCACCGGAAGCCGAAGCCGGCGCTGACGCGCAGCAGCAGCGGGTTGTGGTTGCACGGGTCCGTGAAGGCCGAGAGCGCGTGCCCGCCGCTCGCGGCGCAGAGCGTGTCCTCGAGGTTGAACGCGTTGCCGGCATCGAGGAAAAAGACGCCGCGCAGGCCGAGCCGGTCGACAATCGGATACTCCAGCTCGACGTTGATCACGAGTTGCATGTTGCCGCCGACCGGCACGCCGTTCGGGATCAGGTCGGCGTTGGGGTCGAGCCGCGGGGGGAGCCGCAGCCGCGGACCCAGCGAAAACCGCTCGAAACCGCGCACGTCCATGATCCCGCCCGGCATGTACCGCTCGTAGATCGGGACCCCCTCCGGCGCCGGCGAGAGCACCAGCCCGAACTCGGCGTTCGTCTTGAAGACGAAACCGAGTCCGAGCGGGAAGTACCAGCGGGTGTACAGCGAGAAGCGCGCGAAGTCGGCGTCCGACAGCAGATACGGCGTCGCCCACTCGGCCGTCAGACCCGTGATCTGCCCGTCCGACGGGTAGAGACGGTTGTTGCGGGTGTCGTACGACGCCGAGCCGCGGACGGCGGAGGTCCAGCCGTCGTTGAACAGGTTGGCCAGCGGCAGGTCGCGCAGCGTGCCCGCGGTGGTCCCCCCGAAGAGCGTCGAACCGCCGCTGGTCGAGACGTCGACGTACTCGAGCAGGTAGCCGAGCGAGACACGGAATTCGTGGGTCAACGGGTAGCCGAGCGTCAGGTTGCCGCCGGTCGATTGGCGGGTGTAGTTCGTGTAGATCCGCGTCGAGTTGTAGATCCCGGCGCCGAAGAGCCAGCGGGTGTCGAGGAAGTACGGGTCGGAGTACTGGAGCTGGAAGAGCTGGCGGATGCTGGAAAGCTGGGCGGCCAGCGTGACCGAGAGCCCGCGGCCGAGGAAGTTCTCCTGGGCGATCTGCGCCGTGGCGATGAAATTCTCGATCGAGGACAACCCGACGCCGACCTGGAACTGCCCCGTCGCCTTCTCCTTCACCTCGAACGTCACCACCACGTGACGCTCGTCGGAGCCGGACCGGGTCGACATCGCAATCGGCGTCTCGAAGTAGCCGAGCTGCTCGATCCGGCGGCGCGAGAGGTCCAGCAGCGTCTCGTTGTACAGGTCGCCCTCCGCGATCTGGATCTCGCGCCGGATCACCCGGTCCATCGTCTTGTCGTTGCCCTTGATCTCGATCCGCTCGATGTAGACCGGCGTCCCGCGGACGATCCGGTACACCAGGTCGGCCTCGGTCGTGCCGGGAAGCTGGACCACGTCCGGGTTGACGTTGACGTTGGCGTACCCCTGCTCCTTGTAGTAGCGGGTGAGGGCCATCAGGTCCTGGCCGACGTCGGAACGACTGAAGCGGTCGCCGGGCGCCGTCTGCACCAGGGCGCGCACGGCCGCGCGCCCGCCGAGGAACTCGATCTCGTTCCCGTCGTCGTCGTACTCCTGGACCGCGACCCGCCGCAGCGTGTACCGGGGGCCTTCGACGACCGGGATCGTGATCGAGATGTCGCGGCGGTCGGGCGACAAGGCCACCCGCGGCGGGCCGACCTCCACGTCGAGAAACCCGCCGTCCAGGTAGTACGCCTTGATCAGCACCAGGTCCCGCTCGAAGTCGCTCTCCTTGAACCGGCCGCTGTCGGTGATCGGGCTCCACATCGTCACCGGCGACGTGCTCATCACGCTCAACAGCTCGGAATCCGGAATCGAGTCGTTGCCGACGAAAACGACCTCCCGGACGTTGACCTGCTCGCCCTCCCGGATCCGGTAGGTCACCACCACCCGGTCGTTCGGTCGCGCCTCGGTCTCCCATTCGATCTCCGCGAGGAAGTACCCCTCGGACGCGTAGTAGTCGCGGATCTTCTCGACGTCGGCCTCGGCCGCCTGCTGCGAGAAGATCGACCGCTCGTGCAGCGAGATCTTCTCGCGGATCTTGTCCTCGTCCAACTCGTCTTCGCCCTCGACCCGGACCTCCTCCACCTCCGGCCGCTCCACGACCTCGAAGCGGACCACGACCCCCGAGGCGTCGGCGTTGGGCGTCGCATCGACGCGCACGTCGTGGAAGTAGCCCGTCTGGTAGAGCGCGCGCACCACGCCGCGGACCTTCTCGACCGTCAGGAGTTCGCCCACGCGGAGCACCGAGTTGTCGGAGTAGGTGCGGTCGCCGTGGATCCGCGCCAAGAGGTCCTCGTCCGACGTGCGGCGGTTGCCCTCGACGAGGATCTCCGTCACGGGCAGGTGGAAGGGCGACTGGGCGCGGAGGGCCGGGGCGGAGAGGAACAGGAGCGCCAGGAGCAGGATGACGACCCCGCGGCGGGGAGCGAGCAGGCGCGCGCATCCGCCCGGCCGCGCCGTCGAACCCCCCGCCGGTCCGTCGAGCCGCACCCCGGCTACGGCGTCCCGCCCGCCCCGGCCGCCGGCGCGGCCGTCCGGTACTGGAGCAGCGTGAACGAACCGCTGCCCTCGATCAGGCGCACGTCGGTCGAATAGACGCCGTCCTGGGCCGCGCAGAACTGGACGCTCGGCATGGCGTCCGGCTGGTCGTCGCGCCCGACGACCTGCTCCGCCGGGTCCAGCACGTACAGGTCGACATCCACCACGCCCTGGCTGCCGACCGCCACGAACAGCAGGCACTGCCCGCCGGCCAGGTTGTTCTGGAAACGGCGTACCCCCCGCGCCCGCAGCTCGGCGGTCTGGGGCGGCCCGAGCGGTTCGAGCTGGGCGAGGTGGATGCGGTCGACGACGGTGCGGAGGCGGGTGCGGGCGACCGTGTCCAGCCCGCGCATCGCCTCGGCCCCCACCGCCGGCGAGACGCCGTGCAGGACGCGATACGGCCCGCTGCCGCCCCGCATCGCCACGTCGAGCCGGAAGGAGTCGTTCTGCTGCGGGCAGACCTGGACCACCGGGCTCGCGTTCTGCGACTCGTCCGCCGCGACCTCGTTCCCCTCGCGGTCGTACAGGTACAGGTCGAGGTCCGAGACGTCGGGGCCCCCCACGGCGCCGAAGACGTGGCACTTGTCGGCGGTCAACGTCAGGGAGTGCGTCCGCAGTACCATCTGGTCCGCGCGGCCTTCCAGCGTCCCTCCGTCGTCGACCCGGTAGCCCAGCCCTTCCAGGCGCTGCCGCATCTGCGCCGCGCCTTCCTCCAGATCCCGGTGCGTCGGACCCGGCGGACGACGCTCGCCCAGCCACAGGCCGTCCAACCCCCCGACCCGGTCGATCGGCGCCTCGAGCCGGCACAGCATCGCATCGCCCGCCTGGCCCGCCATCGTGAGCCGCAGCGAGAACGTGCCCGAGGCGACGGGACACCACTGGACGTACGCGTCCAGGGCCGGCGCCTCGTCGAGCGCCACGACCTGCCCGTCGGGAGCGGTCAGGACAAGATCGACATCGGTCGCGCCCGCCGCGCCGTAGGCCGCGAACGTATAGCAGCGGTCGGCGGACAGATCGAACGACCGGGTGTCGTCCGCGCCGCTGGCCAGGTGGATCGGCGGCGCCTGCTCGGCCAGGGCGAACCCGCGCGGGAGCATGATCTCCGCGAAGACCCGCGCGCGGTCCTCCGCCGGCTCGGTTCCCTGCCCCGCCTGGGGGACGCCGGGCTCCGGCTCCACGTCCGCGAACAGGTCCTCGATCCCGATCTCCGAGTCCCCCGGGCCCGCGAACGCCGTCCAGTAGAACAGCCCGTTGCCGTCGTAGGCCTCGAAGGAAAGATACAGACGCCCCGCCTCCGTCGGACAGTACCGGATCGTCGGATGGTTGTCGCGCCGGCGGTCCTGGTCGATCGGCACGCCGGAAGCGAAGAACAGGTAGCCGTCCAGGTCGGCGAGTTCGTTGCCCGAGGTGCTGGCGAAGACGTAACAGCGGCCCGCCTCGACGTCGAGCGGCACGGTGAGGGTGCGCTGGCGGACGAGGAACGCCCGCCCTTCGTCGCCGGTCGGGGCGAACCCGTGCCGTTCGAGCGTTCGCGCGAGGGCGGCCATCGCGCGGGCGGCGGGAACGTCGTCGGTCCGCCAGTCGCCCGGGCCGATCTCGTGGGACACGGCCCTGGGCGTCGTCCCGAGGGTCGCCGTCCCGCATCCGGCGAGCAGGGCCAAGCCCGCCGGCACGATCCATCCGAATCCCGCTCTGCGCATGCTCGTCAATCCCCGCGTTCCGGGCCCGCGTCCCGGACCGTCGTCCACTCCGCCTTGTTCTCGAACAACACCAGCATGTACTGACCCCGGCCTCGCGCGACCGTCACCGTGGCATGAAACTCCGCCGTGCGGTCGGGACAGACGTACACGCGCCCGTCCGGGTCGCCCGCGACGTCGACCGACACGGCGCGCAGCAGGTAGTCGCGAACCTCGAGGTCGACGTCCATCCCCTCGTCGGAGGCCAGGGCGGCCACGACGTAGCAGCTGCCGCGCTGCACCCGCACGGTGTGCGAGTCCTGGCGGCCGGGCTCGGCGGGTTGCTGGTTCGGCGTGCCGACGGGCCGGAATCCCTTGCCGAACAGCTGCGCGGCGAGCCGGGCGTAGGCCGTGGCCAGCCGGCCGGAGATGCCGGGAAGGTCACGGGGGGCCGCGCCCATCCGGTAGACCCAGGCGGCGTAGCCGCCGCTGCCGTCGTAGGCATGGATCAGAAGCTGGTAGGTGCCGGTTTGATCCGGGCAGAACGAGATCCGCGGATCGTTGGTTTCGAGCCGGTCCTCGGCGACGCGGTTGCCGGCGCCGTCGTCGAGCAGCAGGTCGAGGTCACGGATGCCGCCGGGGCGGGGCAGGGCGGCGATCTCGTAGCAGTTGCCGCGCGAGAGCTGGAGTCGCTGGGCCGCCTGCTCGCCGAGCGCCAGCGTCCCTTCCATCGGCGCCCCCTCGCGCGTGAAGCCGCCCGCGCGCAGCGTGCGGTCCAGCTCCAGCACCGCCTGCTCGAACGGCCGCTCGCTCCCCGTCCCGGCCGCCTGCGGTTCATCCGGCAGCTCCGTCGGCGTCACGAACACCCGGTCCTCGGGCCGCGCCTCGTAGAACACCAGCGTGCCGCCGGCGGGACCCCGCGCCGACGTCGCGTAGATCCGCACGTCGACCTCGGCCTCCGAGCAGTACGCGACGTGGGCATCGCGCGCCCGGTCGCGGTCCTCCGCGACCTTGCGGGAGCCGAGCTGCAGTCGCAGGTCGAGGTCGGTCGCGTCGTCGTCGCCCACCAGCGCCACGCCGAGGCACTCTCCGCCGGGGATGCGCCGGGACCGGGCGACCTCGCCACGACCCGACAATTCCAGCCGTTCGGTCTCGCCGACCGGCCGGAATCCCTCGCGCAACATCTGCCGGTTCATCCGTTCGAGCGCTTCCTCGGGCGTTTCGGAGGTCGGACCGGGCGGCGGCGCCGCATCCTCGTAGTCGATCTCGCCCCGCCGGGGCGGGGCGTCAGGCGCGAAACGGTACAGCGTCACCACCACCTCGCCCGTCCCCTCGTAGACGAGCGGCACGACCACCGCCTCTTCCGCCGCCGGACCCTCGACGCACCGCACGATCACGGGGTGCGAATCGCGCTGGTCGTCCACCTCCAGCCGCCGTCCGGCCAGATCGAAGAGGGCGAGGTCCAGATCCGTGACGCGGTTGCCGGCCAGACTGAGGAAGTACCAGCAGGAGCCGGCCGGCAGGGTGACGATGTGCGCCCACGACTGCCCGGCGGCCAGGAAGATCGGCTCCGACCGCCACTCGAACGTTCCGCCGGCGCTCGCCAACAGCCCGTCGGCCGTCCGCAGCCGTTCGATCAACCCCGCGTCCGCCGGTTCGCGCACCGCCGCCCCGGCCGGAACGGCGGGCGGGGCAGGACAGGCGGGGAGCGCGGCGAGGAGCCCCAGGGGCAAGAGCGTCCCGATCCGCTTCACGAAACTGCACAAACCCGTCACGGGCCATCCTCTTCCGCGTCCGCCGGACACCACTCCGGCGAGTTCGTCGGCTTCTAGCAGATCCCCGGATGGAATTCCAAGGCCCGCGAACGCGCGCGGAATTCGCTGGGGGGAACGGAACGCCCGTTCCGTCATGCCGGGCCGCCCGCCCCGGCCGGCCCCCGGCCCGGTCCTCGGCCTCAGGGCAGCGGCACCGCCGCGCCCGAGCCCTGGACGACGCGATAGCGGCCGCGCGGGGCGGCGCCGGCGATCGACTCGGTCGTGCCGTCCGGCCAGCGGACCGAGAGGGAGTCGATCGCCTCGGCGTTGCCCAGCCCGAAGTGCACGAAACGGGATTCCTGGATGTTCCAGTGCCCGCCGCCGCCCTCGACGTCGCGCATCTGGCTCGTGCCGCCGGCCCGCAGGAACACGCGGGCGCCGACCGCGTCGCGGTTGGACGTCGTACCCTCCAGCAGCAGTTCGACCCAGGCCCGATCCTGGCCGACGCGGTTCTCGAACAGGTGGAGCCACGGCTCGCCGTCCCCGTCGCCGAACAGCAGGTCGAGGTCGCCGTCCTCGTCGAAATCGGCCCACAGCACGCGACCGGTGAGCTGGACCACGATGCCGGCCTCGTAGGAGACGTCGTCCAGGAGGCCGCCGCCGAGCCCGCGATAGAGGCGCGCGAAGTGGCCGGAATAGACCGAGGCCATCGCGACGTCGAGGACGGTGTCGTTGTCGAAGTCCCCCAGCGCCGGGTTGATGTCGCCCTCGTCCCAGTGGAAGCCGAAGTCCTCGCGGTGCGTCTCGGTGCGCCAGCCGCCCGCGGCGCCCAGGTTGAGCACGATGCGGCTCTGGTCGCTCGACGGGCCGTAGCGCGGATGCGAGATGTCGGCCTCGAACAGATCGAGGTCCCCGTCGTTGTCGAGGTCGCCGAAGTCGCCGCCGAAGGTGGTGCCGGCGAGCGGGCCGAGGCGGTCCTGGGCGTAGCCGAGGGAGTCGCCGACTTCCTGGAACGTGCCGGTGCCGCGGTTGTGGAACATCAGGTTGAAGGCCCCGCCGTAGTTGCCGACCCAGAGGTCGGCCCAGCCGTCGTCGTCGTAGTCCGCGAACCGGACCCCGTAGCACGGCTGGGGGACCGTCCGCGCCACGCCGGCGGTCGCGGTCACGTCGAGGAAGGTGCCGTCCCCCTGGCCCTCCAGGTAGTGGTCGGGGACGGCGGGGCCGGTCGGGTAGTGCGCCCACCAGTTCCCGAGGTAGACGTCGAGGAAGCCGTCGCGGTCGCCGTCGCCCAGGGCCGCCGCGGCGGTCGTGTCGCGCCGCTCGATCTCGGGCGAAGCGACGCGGGCGAAATGCCCGGTGCCGTCGTTGATCTGCACCGTCGTGACGTGGTCCTCGTCGACCTCGCCGTCGCAGTCGTTGTCGAGCTGGTCGTTGAGCTCGGGCGCCCCGGGGAAGACCGCGGCGCGCGTGTCGTCGCAGTCACCGCCGGCGATCGGGAAGGTGTCGCCGTCCCGGTCCGAAGCGTCGGTCCCGTCGTCGGCGACCCCGTCGCAGTCGTCGTCGATGCCGTTGCCCGGGATCTCGGCCGCCCCGCGGTGGATGGCCGCCACCGCGTCGTTGCAGTCGCCGTCCTGCTCGTTGACGCCGTCGCCGTCGCCGTCCCAGTTGACGTAGGTCGCCACGACGGCGTCCCGGTCGCCGTCGTTGTCCAGGTCCCCGAACACCACCAGGTTCGCGCTCGGCGCCTCGGGGAACGGGTCGTACGGCGCGTCCGCGAACGTCCCGTCGCCGCGACCGAGCCACGCGCGGGCGCGCCCGCCGACCGCCAGCACCAGGTCGTCGTGGAGGTCGCCGTCGAGGTCGGCGACGGCGATCTGTTGCGGGGAGGTCTCGACCTCCGGCGTCGCCGCGCTCCGGGCGAACCAACGGTCCGCCGCGGGCCAGGCGCAGAAGTAGTCCCCCGTCACCTGCATCCGGTAGTTGCCGTCGCCGAGACCCCCGCCGTCGCCGACCGCCGGCACGAACGTGCCCCACGACGACTGGCCGGGAAGCAGCTCCTGCACCGCCAGGTGCGGCGCGTCCGCGAGGTGCTCGTAGACGATCATGTACGACTCGCGCGGCAGCAGGAACACGTGGCGGTCGGAGACATCCACCTCGATCCAGGTGTCGGGGCCGGGGTCCGTCACCTCCACCTCGAGCGGCGGCATCAGGTTGGCCGTGCCGCTGTCGAGCCGTGGCCAGTCGCCGGGATAGGAGTGGCCCAGCGTACGCATCAGGCGCAGCTTCGCCGGCCCGCTGCCGGCGGCGAAGGCGACCCGGATCGTGCGCACGCGGAAGGGATGGTCCGGGACGATCTTCACCCCCTCCAGCGTGCCGGCCGGCGTGTCGCGGATGTACCCCGCGTAGTCGCCCTCGAGGTCCCACAGCGTGGCCGGCTCGAGCGTCGCGTCCCAGGCGGCGCCGCGGCAGTAGCGGTCGAACTCCGGCCCCGGCTCGTCCGGCGTCGCGTCGGCCTCGGCCTCGCCGGCGTCGTCCGCCTCGGCCTCGCCGGCACCCTCCGGCGCGTCCGGTCCGTCGCCGGCGTCGGGGCCGGCGTCGTCGGGCTCGACGTCGCCGGCGTCGGCGTCCGACCCTTCGTCCCGGCCTCCGTCGTCGTCCCCGCAGGCGGGGACCAGCGCGAGCGTCGCGAGCAGGATCCAGCTTCGTGGCATCGGTCGCTCCCGGGGCCGCCGCCGATGGCGGCCCGCTCCCCGGAGCGTGTTCCGGGCGCATCCGATCGTCAAGTCGCCGTCCCGTTCCACGGCGGGTCCCTCCGGTCGCCCCCCGCGCCCGGTCTCGTCGCAGCCGGCGCGCCGCCGTGCTTCCGGAGGGCGATCGGGGATGGCCCGCGATCCGCGGACCCGCCCGCGGCGGGGGGAAGTCGCCGTGGCAGGGCGGCGCAGCCGGACCGCGTCGAGGCGCCGCCGGGCGGGCGGGTCACTCCCGCGACAACGCCGTGGCGATGGCGGCGATGTCGAGGTACCGGTCGTCGGGCTCGTCGTAGCGCAACGTCATGTCGCGGGTCGAGATCACCGCCGTCCACGGCACGCCGCCGTAGATCCCCGAGCCGGTGACGGTGAAGGCGCCCGCGGTGTTGTCCGCGTCGTTGGAACGCCAGCCGAAATCGACGCCGTAGCGGTCGAGGTACGCATCGGCCTCGGAGGCGCCGGCGGCGTCGCCCACCAGGAAGATCCACTTCACGCCGGTCGCTTCCCAGTGCGACCGCAGTCCGGCGATCTCGCCGATCCGCGCCGGGCAGTTCGGACACGACGTCGTCACCACCTGGAGGAACACGCTGTGCACCGCCGGGTCGCAGTGCAGCCGCGCCAGATCCGCCGGCAGCGACTCGCCCGCGGCGGCGGCCGACGGCCAGGCCATGGGCGGCACCACGCGCCCGACGCGGCTGAACTCGTACGGCCCGGCCGGGTAGCTGCAGGCGCCGGAGCCTGTGTCGGTACCGGAGCCGGCGTCGGAGCCGGCGTCGGTGCCGCCGCCGGAACAGTCGGCATCGGGATAGCCGGCGGGGCAGCGCGGGTTGCAGACGCCGTCGGCGACGCACGAGCCGTACGCCGGATCGCACTCGGGGTCGCACGCACACCCGGCGGTGCAGTCCCACGTCGTGTCGCAGCCGCAAGGACAGTCCGGGTCGCAGTCGCAGTCGTAGTCGCAGGCGGCGGCGAAGTCGCAGGCGCACCCCGGGGCGGGGTCCGGACTCCAGCCCGAATCCGGCGGAGGGTCGGTATCGGCGTCGGCGCCGGGCGGCGTCCACCCCGGATCGGGATCGACGCCGGCGTCGGACCCCGGCGCCCCGTCGCTCGCGTCGGGCCGGGGCCGGACGACCCGCACCACTTCCGGTTCCTCCGGCACGCAGGCGGCCAGCGTGACCGCCGCCGACAGGCAGCAACTCCATCGTCCTGTTGTTCGCCATCGACGCATACCGTGTGCCTCCGTCCGCCCTGCGGCGGCAGCGGCCGAGCCGCTCCGCCGCGCGCGGGATCTACGAGACTCGTGCCAGCGGGCGGCGGGCGAATGGCGTGGCGACGGCCTTCGAACCGTCTGGAATCACGAGCGGTTGCGGTGCGGCCGCAAGTCGGTTCCCGGGACGTCGCCCGCCGCCCTGGGCGAGGCGTTGCCCGGGCGCGACAGATCCCGCCCGGCGGGGCGGTGGGACCGTTGCGTCGAGGCAGCAGAGGGTGGAGCTACTGGCCGCGGGAGAGGGTGACGCGTTCGCCGACGAAGATCTCGCGGGTCGAGGCGGTGATCAGGCAGGTCGAGGCGGTCTTGCGGGCCTCGAGGACTTGGCACTCGCCGATCCACTCGAAGGGAAGATCCTCCGGGATGTCCCGGTGCATGCTCTCGAGGTAGTGGTCGTTCGCCCGGATGATCTGGAACCGGTTGCCGTCGCGCACGCCGTCCTCGTAGCCGCGGTTGACGAACACCACGAAGCCCTGGCCGTTGTTGATGCGCGGGCGGAGGGTGGCGACGATGCGCCCGTCGAGGTCGACCTCGGCGGCGCGGGGCTCGGAGACGATCAGGTTGCGCTGCACCGGGCCGACGAAGTCGCCGCGTTCGATCGGGTTGATGGACTCCACCACCTGCACGCGCGCCAGGTGCGCCTCCGGGTCGTACGACAGCACGGTGCCGGTGCCGAGGATCTCGACGATGCGGCCCAGCCGTCGCGGCTCCTCGTCGCTGTCCTCGTCCACGATGTCGTAGACGGTCTCGCGGACCCGGTAGATCGTGTGTTGCTGGCCGGCCTGGACGGGGAAGTCCTCGTCGAAGCGGACGTACAGCAGATCGGGATAGGCCAGCATCATCTCGTCCTCCCACGACGCGACGACGCGGCCGGGCGGCTGCTGCTCCTCCGGGATCTCGTCCTCGTCGAGGTCCTCGTCGGGGGCGTTCTCGTCGATGTACCCCTCGCTGCGGAAGAACACGGTGCCGCCGGCCAGGCGGCCCAGCGTCGTGGGTTCGCCCCAGCCGCCGGAGCCGGCGTCGGTGCCGTCGCCGAGCCGCAGGCGGAGCACCTGGCCCGGGTAGATCCAGTGGGGGTTGGTGATCTCCGGGTTCAGGCTCCAGACCTCGGGCCACAACCAGGGGTTGTTCAGGTTGGCGGTGCAGATGTCCCAGAGGGTGTCCCCGCGGCGGACGACGTAGCGGGCGGGCGCGGCCGCGGGTCGGCCGGTGATGGCGACGCTGCCGCCGCTGCGCGCCGCCTCGCGGATCCGTACGTCTCCGCCTCCGCTCGTGGTCCACCCGCCGTTGGACATGGCGCCGTCGTTGGCGGCGACCGTCTGGGCGCCGGCCGGCGCCGCGAGCAACGAGAGGCCCAGGAATGCGCTCCAACCGGAGAACCTGCTCATGGTTGCCGTCCTTCCGTACCGGTCGCCGCCTCCAGACGGGCGGCCGCGGTGGCCGCCGCGGGCGACGCGGAATGTTCGGCGACGACGCGGCGGTACAACTCCACCGCCCGCTCGACGTCCCCCAACCGCTCGGAGGCCGTCCCGAGTCGCAGCAGTGCCTCGGCCTCCCGGGGATGGCCCGGATGGCGGTCGAGGAAACGCTCGAAGAGGCCGATCGCCTCGACGTAGGTGCGGGTCTGGAACGTCGCCTCGGCCTGGAAGAAGAGCGCCAGCGCGGCCTTCGACTCGTCGAGACCCTGGGCGAGCGCGCGTTCGAACCAGCCGATCGCTTCCTGCCACCGCCGCCCGCGATACGCTTCGATGCCGGACTGGTACGCCCCCGTCGCGGAGGCGGCCGGCGTCGCCACGGTCTCGGCGGCCGGAGCCGTGGGGACCATCGGCGGGATCCGCGGGACGGGGCCGAACGCTGCCGAGGGGGTTCCGCCCGGCACGGTCGGGACCGCGGTCGCGGTCTGGGCGCCCCCGGCGCGACGGGACGCGCCCACGAGGCGGATGGTGGATGCGTCCGAGGCGCCGATTCGCAGGTAGCCGTCGCCGCCGCCGTTGCCGAACCCGACCCCCTGGTAGGGGATGTCGGCCAGCTCGTCGGCGGGTTCGCGGGGCGCGGGCTCCTCGACCTCGACGACGTCCGGCGCCGCCCGCGCCGCCGTTCCCTGGGCCAGCGCGAGGTTTCCGGTCGTCGCGTCGGGGCCGGGGGGCGCGAGGCGCACGACGGGGAGGGGAGACGGAGGTTCGCCCGCGTCGCCGGCGGGCGCCCCCGGCGCCGGCACGGCCGGCGGCGCGG
>JAAZOP010000634.1 GCA_012797735.1 Myxococcales bacterium | reverse complement strand
GGCGAAGTCGGGCGTGCGGAAGGGCAGGGCGCCGGACGCCGCGGCCGATCCTGCGCCGCAGGCGGCCCCGCGCCCGCCGCCCGCTGCCCGCTGCCGCGGATGACGGCGGCGGAGCGCACCCGGGCGGACTACGAGTCGAGCGGGCTCACCGCCGGGGTGCATCCGCTGGGACTGCACCGCCTGGCGCTGTCGCGCGCCGGCGTGCTGCGGGCGGCGGAGCTGGCCGAACGGCCCGACGGGAGCTGGGTCGCCGTCGCGGGGCTCGTCGTGGTGCGCCAGCGACCCGGAACGGCCAAGGGGTTCTTCTTCCTGACGCTGGAGGACGAGACCGGGCTGGCCAACGTCGTGGTGACGCCGGCGCGCTACGAGGCCGACCGCGTGCGGCTGGTCTCCGCGCCCGCGCTGGTCGTCGAGGGGCCGCTCCAGCGTCGCGACGGCGTGATCACGATCCGGGGCGTCCGGTTCCGCGAACTGGGCTCCCGGGGCGCCCCGGAGATCTCGCGCGACTTCCGGTGACGGCCGGAACGTCGAGACGAGGTCCTGCTACGTGCCCCCGTCCACGGCTTCTGGGAGGGGCAGCGGGCGAGTGCAGTCGTGCACGTACTCCACCACCCGGTCTTCCGGGTAGTCGAACTCGACCAGCCAGGGCCCGACGGCGTCCACCTCCTGCCCGCGTCCATTGAACGGGGTATGATAGGACCAGCCGGCGAGGAACACGGCAGTATACCGCCCTGGTGCTGCAGACGCACGGCCGATGCAGCCACCCAGACCGCAGGCGGCACCGGGCGTGATCAACCGCCCGTCCCAAAGGGCGACCACGGACTCCCCGTTCTCGACAGAGAAGGCGATGGGGACCGTATCTGCGTAATCGTTCCACATCTCCGCACAGAGAGGTTCCGGGCAGTCGTCACAGTCGCAGGCCGCAGAAGCCTGAGGAAACAGGGTCCACCTCACCCGGGGCGGACTCTCTTGCCAAAGACCGACCCAATCGGGCCACGGCCCGCGGCTGAATTCCCCGGTCGGGGTGCGCCAGGCCGCCTCGACGTACTGGACGTAGATGCGCTCGAAGGGCCGGTGAACGTACTCCCGGCAGTACGGCCCCGCGCGGAACGTGAACACGAACGCCACGTGCCCCGGCGGCACCGGGCCGACGTCGGGGCCACCGTCGGCGCCGCTCGGTGCCGGCGCGCATCCCCCAACGCCGAGCGCGAAGGCGCAGAGCGGACCGCCGAACCACGGGCCTCGTCGCATCCGGGCCGCCATGTCACTCCACCTCCGGGAAGACGTCCGACACCGGGCCGCGATGCACCAGGAGCAGGTAGCCTTGCGGGAACGCTGCGCGGCCTTCGACGGGGGTGATCCGCAGGCGGTACCAGCCAATCGCCCCTGGCGGCGCGACGTACTCCGCCGGCACGACGAACGAGAGCGTCGCGCCGCCAGAATGGTCCGGCGCCGCGACGGCGACCCCTTCGGCGATCGAGGCCGACCGGAACTGCGACCGGTCGTCGGGACCCTCCACCGTGCGATCGACGCACAGCCGGCCGTTCGCGTCCTCCGGATGGACGGTGAACCGCACGGCATCCGCGCCGCCGGGCCAGGAGACGGCCGTGACCTGGAGCGAACTGCCCGCGGGCGCCTGGAGCCAGTACGAGTCGGCGTCGGCCGCATCCAGCAACGTTCCCGCGCGGTAGGTTGCCTCGCCGGGCCCCAGCCCCGCGATCCTGCACGTCGCATCCGCGGGCAGCTCGTCGGCATCGATCGGACAGGTGTCGAGCGTCCCCGGCCGCCCGACCGTAGAGACCAGATACGAAAGCCTCGTGTCCGCCGGAAGATCGTCGCCGTCGAGCCGGACGAAGAACCTCGAGCCGGTCGTCGTCCGGTTCTCCAGCACGGTCTCGAAGCACTCCGGCCCGCAGGCCCCACGGAGGATCCAGGGGCTTCGGTTGACCTCGCGCCACGTCGACTCGCCCTGCGCGCGCACGAAGACCCGGCCGCCCGAACGCACGCCCGGGGTCTTCACCGTGAGCGCCGTGGCGCCTCCGCGAGGAAGGTCGACCGCGAAGCTGTCCACGTCGCCCGCCCGCAACCGACCCTCCGCGCGCCCGTGATGCGCCGCCACCGGGAACGCCGAGCCTGTCGACGGGTCGGGGTAGTCGTCCAGCGTCGGATAGACGACGAGCTGGTAGTCGCCCACCCGGGCGTCGTCGAAACGGTACGGGAACAACAGGCCGTCGAGGCCCGCGGCCGCCCGCGCTGTCGCCACCCGGACGTAGAGCGGAACCTCGGCCGGAGTCGGGTCCAGCGTGAGCGACACGACGTCCCGCTCGACGCCGTCGTCCCGCGCGATGCGCCGCCAACCCGGTGGGGATCCGCCGTGCGTCCAGATCTCCAGGACCGTGTCCGTCGTTCGTGGGTCCTCGGGACGGACCCGGATCGTGTACTGCCGGCCGGTTACTCCGGCAGCGGCGTGCAATACGAACCAGTCCGAGTCCCAGGGGTGGTCGAGCGTTCCGCGCGCCGTCACCGGCGCCCGCCGGAACGCCAGACGCGCCTCCCCGCGGCCGCTCCTGGATGTGCGGTCGTCGAGCCGGTCCAGGAACACGCCGGGCCGACCCTGCCGGATGACCGGGTCGAACGCCAGGAACAGCTCCGCGGCGTCGCTCCAGACCGGGCTCGCGTCGGTCAGGTAGCGATAGAGGCTGTCGCTGGTGCTGCTGACCCGGGTGCGTGGCGTGAGCCCGGCGCGCACCAGTTCGGCGTAGCCGCGAAAGGCCCCCGACCGGCCGCGGAGGATCGTCTGGCGCCCCATGAGGCCCTCGAACCAGTCGAGCGCATTGGCGCCCACGGCCACCGTATCTCCCCTCGCGTCGCGGACGTGACAGTTGCGCGGACCCTCTCCCGCGGGTCCCGACGGGCTGCACGTCTGCGGCAGCGTCGGGTCGCAGTAGTAGCTGTCGTCGGGGTCGTCCTGCTCCGGGCTGCCGGCGCAGTCGGGTCGACCGCCCGCGTCGATCCCCGAGATCGGGTTCCCGCCGAACGTCGCGCCGAACACGGGGTGGCAGCTGCGGACCAGGTCTTCGATCCGGACGATGTTGATCGGAACGTCCGGTTTTCCGCGATCCTCGGCCAGCAGGCCGCCGAGAAAGCTCGGTCCGGACAGCGACCGCTCGTTCCTGCCGTGCGCCGAATGCGCCACCTCGTGGAACACAGCGCGGGCGATGCTCCAGTTGTCGTCCATGGGATTGGCAGCGTCGTCCCGGCGGACGCACGGATCGATGTCGATGACCTTCACGTCCCGGGTCGCGAAGTCGTTCTCCGGCCCGGGCGCGAAGTCGCCCCAGAGGTTCCGGAACCGGGTCATCCCGGCGCCGCACGTCGCCAACGCGCAGACGCCGAACGCGTCGCCGGGATGCTCGCGCTGGCAGTAGGCGTCCGGAAACCGAACTCGGCAGATTGTGTCGCCATCCGCCATGCCGTCCTCGCAGCCTTCCTGCTTGTCGTCCGGCGCGTGCCCGAAGTTGTAGCCGTCGCAGATGTTCGGCGGCGTGCCGGGCTGCCGCGAGCAGGTGCGGCAATGGTCGTCCACGGTGCACAGGGCCCGCAGCCCGTCGGGAGCGGCGTTCGTGCGGAAGAAAGCCAGCTCGCTGTCCTCCTTGCCCCAGCGCACGCTCAGGCCGTGGCTGCGGTACAGTTCCCGGATGTACCCGAGCAGATAGTAGACGTTGGCCTGTTCCTCGGCACTGTAGAACATCGGCACGAACGCCGGGTCCGGCGCGACCCGCAGCGGTCCCGAGCCCGGCGCGTACGCGAACGGCAGACTGCGCCACAGCGGCTCGGCCTGGATGCCGCCCAGCCGCGCCGCCGGACTCCACTGCTCGAAGTGAAGCCCGCGCAGCGCCACGCGCAGCGGCATGCCCGGCACGACCGGACAACTCGGCGGGACCGCACCTTGCGCGTCGGTCACGCAGAGCGGCTCCGGCCGGTTCGGTCCGGGCGGCGCCGACAGGTCGTCGGTCGCCCGATACACGTAGGTGTGCGGCATCGGCTTCCATCGCGCCGCGGCCGGACGCCACGGCCGCCGTACGGGCGTCACCTCCTGCTCCACCGTCGCCTGCTGGACCGCGTCTCGGATCCAGTAGACCGCTCCGGTGACCGCATCGACCCACACGATCCGAGAGAGCGTCCACCACGCATCGCGGACTCGGACCTCGTACAGCAATCGAGCCCGTCCCGATCCGAACGGGTACAGGAAGGGCCCGGCGGTCGGCGGATCGACCGCCGCCCCCTCGACGTCCACGGCCGCCGTCGCGATCGCATCGGCCTCCGCCGGGGTCAACGCGGCAGGAAGGTCCGGCAGGTCCGGGTGCCAGCGGGCGCGCAACCGCATCACCCGCGCCAAGCTCACGTCCCCGGCCGCGCCGCTTCGGCGGAGGAAGAGGGTCACGAAGTCGCCGTGGACCGGATGCACGACCTGCCCCGCCCCGCGCACGCGGCGGTAGGTCACCGCGGATTCCGCGCCTTCCGTCGCCACTCCGTCCAGAACGAGTCGCTCGCCGGCGGGGATCCCGTCGCCGGCATCTTCCGTCGCCGCCTCGCCCGTCACCCGGAACGCCGTTGCGGCGTCCCCAGCCGCGCCGAGGCGGAAGAGCGGCGCCAGCGCGGGACCGAACTCGGCCAGCCACGCTTCGGCCACCTCCTCCGGCGCACCGGCTCGCGGCTCGCTGTCCAGGCCGGTCAGGTTCGCCGGGACGCCGTCGACCGACCACTCCACCGCCAGACGCCCGTGCGTCGCCTCCAGCAGCGACCGCCACGCCGCTTCCTGTCCGACGTCCGGCTTGGTTTCGACCTGCGGGTCCGCGCGGACTGCCGCTCGCTGGCGCTCGAATTCCTCGGCGACCGTGCGTCCCATCAACGCGAGGCGGATCTCCGCCAGGCGGTGCAGGGTGGCCGCCGGCACGAGGACGTCGTCGTACGGAGTCGCATCGGGGTCCGTGGAGGATGCGTCGAACATGCCGGCCTTCCGATCGGCCGCTTCCACCAGCAGCAGCTCGTCGGGTGCCGGAGTCCCGGACACCTCGAGCGCTGCCTCGGCCGCCGGGGCGCGCCGGACCGTGACGAGGCGACCGTCCGGTCGCCGCTGCATTTCCAGGCTTGCCCGGACGACGACCCGATACGGGCCCGGCGGCGCCGTCCCGTCGGCCGTATCGCCCGCCCACCCCTCCGCGACCGGAACGACGAGCGCGGGCTGCGTGCAGCCTTCCAGGTCGAGGTACTCGCGGCCCTCGACGCGGCGCACGACGGCTCCCGACGCCCCCGCGACCTCCAGCGACCACCCTGCGTAGAAGTTGAACCGATCGCGGCCCAGCAGACAGCTTCCCCGACCCAGCTCGATCTCGACGGCGAAGGCGATCTCCGCCCGGTCGAAGACGCCGTTGCCGTCCCACGGGCTCAGCCTGGCCGGCGAGACGGCGAGTCCGGTGATGCGCACCTCGGTCCGACAGGGATCCGCGCCCGACGCGAACGACGCGACTCCCACGTCGCCAGCGGGCTCACCCTCCTCGGCGCAGCCCCAGGGTGCGAGCATCACGCAGCAGAGCAGAGCAGAGCAGAGCAGAGCAGAGCAGAGCGTCCGTTCATGGTCCCCTCCCCGCGGGCCGTGCCGCCCGGCCGCGTGCGCCAGCCTCCGCGCGAAGCGCGCCGAAGGTCTGCCTCTCCGACAAGTCTACGCGACGAGGGCGAGGTCGTCCACCGCAGCGGCGGGCCGGAGTTCCAGTCCGGCGGGTTGGCGAAGCGGGAACCGGGATCGAGGTGCCGGGCTCCCGGGGCGCCCCGGAGATCTCGCGCGACTTCCGGTGAACCGCGCCGCCGCCCGCGCTGCCGGGCGCGGGACGTCACCCGCCGCCGGGATTCCGCCCGCGCAGACCGCGATCAGGCGCCGGAATGGACTCCGGATGCTGCCGCAGAACGAGGCGATCCTCTTCGACCGCTCCGGCAGCGGCACCGCGAGGAAGCCGTGGCGCGCCACCAGGCGCGCCGCGCGCCCGTTCGCGCACCGCGAGGAAGGGTGGGGTCGCTCGACACCATCCCCGGAGCTTTCAGCCCCCGTCGG
>JAAZOP010000633.1 GCA_012797735.1 Myxococcales bacterium | reverse complement strand
CGGCCGTGTCGACCAGCGCGACCCCGTCCGGCGCGCCGTTCTGGATTGCGTCGTTCGGCAGCGCGAACGACCGGACGCCGCCCGGGACCGTCACCCCGCTCCCGGCCAGCAGCAGGAACTCGCGCGGCCCCAGCGTCCCGGACAACGCCTGACGACGATACTCGGTCGCCGGCGTGTAGGCGCCGTTGACGAAGACGACCGCGAGGCCGTCGAGCGCGACCGGGGCGGCCGCGGCGTTGTACAGCTCGAGGAACTCCGCCGAGTCCGTGCCGACCGAGTCGTAATCGATCTCGTTGATCACCAACCCGGGCCGCGGACCCTCGTAGACCTCGATCGCGGACGAGAACAGGTCCGCGCCGAGGCTCGCCGTCACCACGTCGCTGGAGGCCGCCGCGCCGGCGACGTAGGTGAAGGTGGCATGGATCCGGTCCTCCGGGACCGTCACCGCAGGCGGGACCGTGCCCCCGCCCGCGACCGAGAGCGAGACGACCGTGCCGCCCGCCGGCGCCGGGAGGTCGAGGGCGACGAGCAAGTCGAGCGACTCCGACACGCCGACCGCCGCGGTCGCCGGCAGCAGGGCGGCCAGCCGCGGGGCCTCCGCCGGACCCACGACCCGCACCTGGGCCGTGCGGACATCGCCGCCGAGCGTCGCCGTCACCGTGTAGGGGGTGGTCGAGGCGGTGACGGCCGAGACCGGCACCGGCGCCTCGAGAGCCCCGGCCGGCACGACGACGTCGGCGACCCCCAGGCCGGGGTCGCCGGACGACAGGGTGACGGTGACGTCGGCGGCCGAGATCCGGGTCAGCCGCACGACGAGCGGGTCGGGGATCGTCGCGCCGCTCGTCCCCTCGCGGGCGTACGAGAGGGGCGGTTCGAGGGCGGCGAGGCCGGCGGAGCCGTAGACGACGTCGTCCACGCTCCGCGGCAGCAGCTTCGAGCAGCAGTTGCGGGCGGCGAGCACCCCGCGGATCGCCGTGAATCGCTCGCCCGCCGCCGGCAGCGGAGCGATCGCGTAGAGCCAGTCGTCGACCCGCAGCGCCTCGGCCGGGCTCGCGTCGCTGATCTCGAACTCGTTGGCGCCGCTGTCGCGCGCGCACGGCGCGGGACTCGCGTTCGTCACCGTCGCGTTCCGCACCTCGACCAGCACGGCCTCGTAGGCGCCCGCGCGGGTCCCGCCCGTGCGGACTTCGTTCGTCGTCACCGGGACCGGCGCGGGCGGTGTCACGCCGTGCTCCATCACCGTGACGGTCGCCCGGTTGAGCTGCCGCTGGCAGTTGTACTCGCCGATGACGGCGGATGCGACGTCCACCCGGTCGCCGGCCGTCACGGCGGGGGCGGACGAGGTGTAGACGAACACGCCGGAGTACTCGGGGCCCGCGTAGGCCGGGTCGGCCGGGTCGACCTGCAGGAAGAAGCCGTTGGAGCCGACGGCGGTGACGATTCCTCCGCGGATCGACACCGCGTCGCCGACGCCGAAGCGGGCGCCGGGACGCTTCACGTCGTAGATCGAGGCGGGGCAGGGGGCCCCGGCCGGGTTGTAGTCGGCGGGGCAGAGGTCGCAGGCGTCGCCGATCAGGTCGCCGTCCCCGTCCTCCTGACCCGGGTTGCGCAGCCGGGGGCAGTTGTCCGACGCGTCGTGGACGCCGTCGGCGTCCAAATCCTCCGGCGCGGGGAGGGAGCAGGTCGTGGTGTCCGGGTGCAGCGGGCAGGGGTCGCAGGCGTCGCCCACCCCGTCGCCGTCGAAGTCGGCCTGCCGGCCGCGGTCCAGCGGCCGGATCGGGTTGAAGATCCGCGGGCAGTCGTCCTCGTCGTCCGGGACGCCGTCGCCGTCCTGGTCCCCGGGCACCGGCTCGCCGACGTAGCGGTTCGAGCCGTCCACCTCGGGGGACGGGAAGGGCGGGCCCGCGTTGCGCCAGGGCAGGCAGGAGGGCTCGCCCGCCGGCGGGCCGCAGAAGAAGAGCGGGTATTGCGAGGCGTTGGCGGCGGCGAGCGAGGCGAGCGTCTCGGTGCCGCCGGTCTCGCGGGAGACGCAGACGGCCTTCGTCGTGCCGCACACGTCGAGCGTCTCGCAGGCGTCGCCGCCGGGGAGGGCCGCCACGAGCGGCGCATCGCCGTAGAGCGGCAGCAGCCGGTGCGGGTCCGCCGCCGAGCCGCGGCGGAGCACCAGCACCACGTCCTGCGGCTCGGCGTCGATCACGGCGCGGTGGTCCACGCGGGCCGAGCCGTCGAAGATCGCGATGTCCGCCGCCCGGCCGGGCGCGAGCGTTCCGAGCACGTCGTCCACGCCGAGCGCGCGGGCGGCGTTGCGCGTCGCCATCAACCACAGCTCCTCGCTCGTGAAGTACGGATACCCGTCGTTCCGGCGCAGGAACAGCTCGTTGAAGAAGTCGGCGCACCGCAGCTCGCGCAGCATGTTCATCGAACCCGAAACGATCCAGTCCGTGCCCAGCGCGATCGAGACCCCGAACGCGTGGTACTCGGTGACCCGGGCCGTGTCGCCGTAGAGCGTGATGTTGGTGCGGGGCGACCAGATCAGGTCGGTCCCGTCGAGCGCCATCTCGGCGATCTCGGGCGGCGCGAGCCCCACCCCGTGGATGAAGGCGCTCTGCTCCTGGACGAGGTCGGTGGCGCCGCTGTGGATGCAGAGGAACTCGTTCCGGGCCGGCCGGTCGATCCCCTCCGCGACGTGCGGCGTGTACGCATGGCTCGACGCGATGCTGGCCGCCGTGGTGATGCTGGGGTAGCTGCAGCCGGAGACGAGCAGGGTGCCGTCCGAGTCGCCGAGGGGGAAGGTCGAGTAGTCCACTTCGGGCGCTCCGAGTCCCTCCTGGTCGGCGCGGTCCAGGTTGCGCAGGAAGCCGCTCGTGCTCCCGGAGCCGTTGAGCGACGTGGCGCCGCCCATCACCATCCGCAACTCGCCCCACAGGATTTCCCGGCGGCTCGCCCCGCTGTTGTAGTCGAGCTCCGTGTGGCCGCGCAGGCCGCGCCGCCAGTCGTGCCGGTGCTCGAACCGCTCGTCCGTCAACGTGTACGGCACGTTGTTCACGTAGGTGATGTGGTCGTGGGCGTTGATCAGGCCGGGCGAGATCACCCCGCGGGGGCACTCCAGGCGCGGCACGTCGGCCGGGACCGCGCAGTCGCAGCCGACGCAGGCGATGTCGCCGCCCGGGTCGATCTGCACCTCGCCGCCGCGCAGCACCTCGCCGGGGGTCAGCACCGTGCCGACGAGCACCAGGCCGTCCCCCGTCCCCGCCACCCACTCGCACACCCCCTCGGCCGGCGGCGGAGGCAGCGGTCCCGGGCACTCCGTGATCCGCGGCTCGCGGGGATGCCCGTCCGGTCCTCCGCCGTCGTCGCCTTCCGCGTCGCCGGCGTCGGCCTCGGCGCCGTCGTCTTCGGCATCGACGTCGGTTCCCCCGCCGTCCTCGACGGCGACATCGATTCCGCCGTCGTCCTCGACATCGACATCGATGTCGAACCCGCCGTCGTCGCCGGCATCGGTGGTCGAGTCGTCGCCGCAGCCGGCGGCGACGGCGAAGGCCAGACCCAGGATCGCGATTCGGGGGTTGCTTCGTGATCGTCGGTTCATGGTGTCAGGATGGTCCGACGCGAGGCCGGAGGCAAGCGGGACCGTCCGGACATCGGCCGGAGCCGCCGGCGGAATTCGGTTCGATCGGCCCCGGTCGCTGCGGCATAATGCGCGCCGTGGACCGGGTCGACATCAAGCTGTCGTTCTCCTGCAACAACCGCTGTCGGTTCTGTGTCCAGGGCGACAAGCGGGAGCGGTTCCGCGACCGGACGGCGGAGGAGGCCCGGCGGCTGCTGCGGGAGGCCCGGCGGCGCTCCGATTCGGCCGTGTTCACCGGCGGCGAGCCGACCGTCCGCCGGGACTTCCTCGAGGTCGTGGCCTACGCGCGGTCGATCGGTTTCACCCGCATCCAGCTCCAGACCAACGGCCAGATGCTCGCCTATCCGGACTTCGTGCGGGCGTGCGTCGAGGCGGGGGTGACGGAGGTGTCGCCGGCGCTGCACGGGCACGTGCCGGCGTTGCACGATTTCCTCACGCGGCGGGAGGGGAGCTTCGCCGCGACGTTGCGCGGGATCGAGAACTGCCGGGCCGCCGGGTTGCCCGTGATCACGAACTCGGTGATCTGCAAGCCGAACCGCCGGCATCTCGCGCAGATCGGCCGGCTGCTCGTCGAACGCGGGGCGACGCAGGTCCAGTTCGCCTTCGTCCACGCCGTCGGCACGGCCGGCGCGAACTTCGACTCGATCGTTCCCCGCAAGTCGCTGATCCTGGACGAGCTGTACCGGGCCCTCGACGCGGTGCGCGAGGCCGGCGTGCGGGCGTTGACGGAAGCGGTGCCGCTGTGCTTCCTGCGGGGCCGCGAGGAGGCGGCGGCCGAGTGGATCATGCCGGAGGCGACGATCTACGACGCCGAAGTGACGATCGAGGACTACACGGCGTACCGGCTGGCCGAGGGGAAGCTGCAGGGGCCGCCGTGCCGGCGCTGCCTGTTGCGGCGGGTCTGCGAGGGGCCGTGGCGGGAGTATCCCGAGCGGTTCGGGTGGGACGAGTTCGTTCCGCGCCGCGACGCGCGGGCCCGGGCGATCGCGGCCCGCCGGGGGGGACGCCGGCGATGACGCAGCTCGGCTACATCCAGGTCGCGCGGATCTGCAACCAGCGCTGCCTGTTCTGCTCCAACCCGGACAACCAGCGGCTGGTGACGGTCGAGGAGTTCCGGGCGCAGGTGCGCGACCTGGCGCGGACCGGGCACGCCGGCGTGCTGCTGACCGGCGGCGAACCGACGCTGCATCCCGAGCTGCCCCGGCTGGTGGAACTGGCGGCGGCCGAGGGACTCGCGGTCCGGATCATCACCAACGGGCAGGAGGCGAGCCGCCCCGGGGTGCTCGCCCGGCTGCGGCGCGCGGGCCTCCGCCACCTGCACGTCTCGCTGTACTCGTCCCGCCCCGCGGTGCAGGACCGGATCGCCCGCAACCCGGGGTCGCGACGGCGCATCGCCCGCACGCTGCGCGAGGCCGCGCGGCTGCGCCTGACGGTCGATGTGAACGTCGTGCTCAGCGCGCTGAACGCGCCGCACCTGCCTGAAACCGTGCGCTGGGTCGTCCGTTCGTTCCCCCGCGTCCGCCACTTCGTGTTCAACGGCCTCGACCCGCACACCGACCGCGTCGCGGAGCATCCGGAGGTCGTGCCCAAGCTCTCGGACCTCGAGCTGCCGCTGCTGGCGACGCTGGCGTTCCTCGAACGGTCGGGGCGCACCTTCCGGGTCGAACGGATCCCGCTGTGCTACCTGGGCGACTGGCCGCACGTCTCGACGGAAACCCGCAAGATCGTCAAGGGGGAGGGGCGGGTGATCCACTTCCTGGACGCCAAGGGCCGGTTCGCGGCGACCTCCTTCGAGCACGAGAAGGCGGCGTGCTGCGCGGTCTGCACGGTGAACCGGATCTGCGCCGGGCTGTACTCGATGGACCGCTACTACGCCTCGTCCGAACTGTACCCGCTGTTCGTGGACCCCGAGCCGATCCGGCGGCGGATCCTGGCGGGCTAGGACGTCGAGTAGACCCCGTTCGTGATGACGAGCTCGTATCCTTCGCAGGTGCCGCCGTGGGTGCCGGAAGCGCGGCGGACCTTGATGTAGAAGCGCTTGCTCGAGTCGTGGCACATGTTCAGGGCCGGGGTGTTCGTGGCCGTGCACGGACACTCGCCTCGCACCTCCGGGCCCGACGTCGCGTCGTTGTAGTCGGTGTAGTAGGTGAACAGCACGTCGCCGGCGCAGATCGAGGTCGAGCAATCGCCCGCGTAGACCTCGAACGCGAACTGGTCGCCCGGATTGCTGGAGAAACGGACGTCCACGTAGAAGTTGTCGCAGTCCGTTTCCGGGAGATCCGCCCCGAGGAAGGTATACCAGTCGGCGTCGTCGGCGGGGATGATCGCCCCCCTCGCCGTGAGCGTCTCGCCGGAAGCCGTGTCGGAGACGGACCCGAGATCGATCGCCGTCTCGCAGGTCTCGCCCCCCTCGGCCTCCGGAGGAACCTCGCACTCGCAGCCGTTGCCCACGACGCCGTCCACATCGGCCCACCCCTCGTCGCAGGAGGAGATGGCGCAGGTGGTGCCGGCGCAGGCGGTGTCGCCGTGCGGGACGTCGGGGCAGCCGGTCTCGCACGAGCCGCCGCAGGTCCCGGAGAGGCACTCGACGCCGGGGTCGCAGGCGTTTCCGCACGCGCCGCAGTGCTCGGGGTTGCTCGTGATATCGACGCACCCCAACCCTTCGCAGCAGCCGAAGCCCGCCCCGCAGGCGGCGGCGCCGTTGCAGGAACAGGTGCCGGCGAAGCACGAGTTCCCCTGCGGCGCGCAGGCCGCGCCGCAGCTGCCGCAGTTGTTCGGGTCGGTGCGCGTGTCCGTGCAAACACCCCCGCAGCACTGCTGTCCGCTCGGACACCCCCCCTCGCAGGTGGCCGGCATGCAGCGCCCGCGAATGCATGTTTCCCCCGGACGGCACGGCGGGTCGCATCCCCCGTCCGTCGCCTCGCCGTCCGCGTCGGGTCGCGGGGTATCGCGAACGTCGACGTCGTCTCCCTGCCCCGTGGCGCAGGCGACCAGTGCGCAACCCAGACCGACCGACCCGAGGACCAGCAGCAGCCTGCGGTTCATGATGACCCTCATCACGGAGGCAGTATACGGGGCGGCCGGGCGCCCATCAAGGAACCTTCGCCGCCGGCGACCGCCCGCCCCTGGCAGCCGCGTTTCCGCGCTCCCCTCCCGGACGGGCGCCGAACCGCCTCGTGATCTGCCAGCCAGGGTCCTCCCCCCTGGGACGATGTCCTGGTCCGTCCACCTGGCACCACGCCGCTCGCCTGGACAGCCCGGCGGGCCGGCGACTACACTGTACTTCCGCACGGTCGGGCGATGGCCGGGCCGGTGCGGTTTCGCACGGCCGGGAGGCGAAGAGGCCCGAGCGCCCATGGACGACCTGATCGGCACGACTCTCGGCGGCAGGTACCGCATCACGCGCCGGCTCGGCGCGGGGGGCGTGGCCGAGTTGTACGAGGCGACACACGTCCAGATCGGGCAGCGCTACGCGGTCAAGGTGCTCAAGCCCGAGTTCCTCGGCCATGCGGAGCTGGCGCAGCGGTTCCTGACCGAGGCGCGGGCGGCGAGCGCGGTGGGGCATCCCGGGATCGTGCAGGTGCTCGACTTCGGGCACCTCCGCACGGGCGAGCCGTACCTGGTGATGGAACTGCTGCAGGGCGAGGACCTCAAGCAACTGCTGGAGCGGAAGAAGCGCCTGACGGAACCCGAGGCGATCACGATCGCGCTCCACGTGCTCGACGCGCTGGGCGCGGCCCACAAGGCGGGGGTGCTGCATCGGGACCTCAAGCCGGAGAACGTGGTGCTGGTGCGGGGGCCCGAGGGCCGACCGTGGGCGAAGTTGATCGATTTCGGCATTGCGCGCGTGACCAGCCGCGACCCGGCGGCACGGCGGCTGACGCGCCACGGCACGGTGATGGGGACGCCGGCGTTCATGGCGCCGGAGCAGGCGCGCGGGTCGGTCCACGTCGATGCCCGGGCCGACCTGTACTCGGTGGGGGTGATGCTGTTCGAGATGACGACGGGGGAGCTGCCGTTCCAAGGCGCCTCGCCCACCGAGGTGATGGTGCGGGTGCTGCAGGACGACTTTCCCCGGCCGCGACAGGTGTGCGCCGAGGTGTCACCGGAGATGGAGCAGGTGATCCTGCGGGCGACGGCGAAGAAGCCGGAGAACCGCTACGCGTCGGCGGCCGAGTTCGTGGCGGCGCTCAGGGAGCTGCGGGCGAGGTACGACGGGAGCCGGCCGTGGCGCGACGAGGACGCGCCGGAGGCGGCCGAGACGACGGGGATCCGGCGGCTGCACGAGCTGGTGGCGGCGGAGTTCGCCGCGACGCAGGAGGGACCCGCGGCGGGGACACCCTCCGGCTCGCGGCCGCCCCCCGCGCCGCGCGTCACACCGCCGCCGCCGCCGCGCCGTTCCGCTCCCGGGGCCCCCGCGCCGCGAGGAACGCCCCCGCCGCTCGGGCCGGGGGAGGAACGGTCGCCGGCCGGTTCGACGACGATCGTGGTCTCCCGCCGCGCCTTCGTCGTCGCCATGACGATCGTCGGCCTCGTGTTCGCCGCCGCGCTCGTCGTACTGGTGCTGCTGCTGACGCGCGGCTAGAACACGCCGTTGGAGATGCGGATCGAGTAGTCGTTGCAGTTGGCGGCGCCGTCGGGCCGGTAGACGCGGACGTAGTACACCGCGGTGTTGTCGGTGCACAGGTTGTACCCCGAGGTGCTCGTCGTGCGGCACTGGCACTCGCCGGTCGCGGTCGTGCCGGAACCGTCGCGGAAGTCGGTGTACCACGAGTACCGGTCGGAGATGTTGAGGGAGCAGGGCGGGTCGACCGCGTCGCAGGCCCCCCGGCGGACGTCGATCCGGAACACGCCGCCCGGGTTGCCCCCGGTGGTGAAGCGGACGTCGAAGTTGAAGGCGTCGCACGTCGTGTCGGCGAGGTCGACGGCACGGACCCGGTACCAGTCCTCGTCGCCGGCCGGGGCGATCTTGCCCGTGATCGTGCGGTCGCCGCCGCTGTCGGGGAAGTCGCCCAGGTCGATCGCCGCGGCGCAGGAGCCGCCGCCCGTCGCCTCGAACGCCTCCACCGCGCACTCGCAACCGTTCGCGATCGAGCCGTCCGCGTCGGCGTAGCCCGGGTCGCAGGAGGTCATCCGGCAGGTGCCGGCGACGCAGCCCGCCGTTCCGGCGGGCGGCGTGGGACACAGGGTGGCGGGCGCCGGCGGATCGTTGTCGGTCGTGCCGTCGCAGTCGTCGTCGATGTTGTTGCAGGTCTCCGGCACCGGCGAACCCTCGCGACAGCGGTCGATCCCCAGCACGCACATCGAAGTGCGGGTGCAGGCGCCGACGCCGCAGGTGTAGGAGACGTAGTCCTCGTCGGGCACCCCGTCGCAGTCCTCATCGATCCCGTCGCACACGTGGTCGTCCGCCGCCGGAGGCCCGCACGCCGCGACGCCCTCGGTACAGGTCGCCGTGTCCGCGCACGCCCCGACGCAGCCCGTGCTCACCCAGTCCTCGTCGACCGTGCCGTCGCAATCGTCGTCGATGTTGTCGCACGTCGTGTCCGCGGTGGCGAACGGCGCCCGCGGTTCGCAGACGGTCGTCCCGTGGAAGCAGACCGAGTTGCGCTCGCACGGCCCCGAGCCGCAGCGGTACGGCAGGTAGTCCTCATCCGTCTGACCGTCGCAGTCGTCGTCCCGGCCGTCGCACGGCACCTCGTTCGGCGTCTCCGCAGGGGTGCACGTCGCCTCGCAGCCGTTCGTGGCCAGCAGATCCCGATTCTCCCACCCCGCATCGCAAACGATGTCGCACGTCCCCAGCACGCAGGCCGGCGAGGCGTTGGGGCGGTCGGCGCAAATCGTGCCGCAGGCGCCGCAGTTGTGCACGTCGAAGTCCACGTCGAAGTCCTCGTCGGTCAGCCCGTCGCAGTCGTCGTCCAGCCCGTTGCAGAACTCGGGCACGCACGTCGCGCAGTCGGTGTCCGTGTCGTCCGTGCGCGTGTCGCAGTCGTTGTCGAAACCGTCGCTGCACGAACCGTCCTCGGTCGACTCGGCCGGCCGCGACACCGAGCACGCGTACTCGCAGCCGTCGACCGGCGACCCGTTCGCGTTGACCCAGCCGGGCTCGCAGTCGAGGATCGAACAGACGCCGCCCGCGCATTCCCCGGTGCCGTGTTCCGGGTGGCAGGGCGCCCCGCACGCACCGCAGTTGTCCGGGTCCCGCGACAGGTCGAAGTCCTCGTCCACGGACGTGTCGCAGTCGTTGTCCACGCCGTCGCAGATCTCCGTCGCCGGAACGCAGACGGTGTCCCCGCCTTCCCCGTCGTCCACGTCCTGGACCTGGTCGCCGTCCCCGGTCCCGCCGTCGTCGGGACGGAACGTGTCGGTCGATGGAATCGCCTCGGCGCCGCAGCCCGCCAATACCCACGCCGCCAAGAGCGCCAACCCGGACAGCCGTCGTGCGGGGATCGTTTCCATGGTTCCCTCGCTTTCGTCCGACGGAAGTATACGGGACGGTTCGGCCGCGGACAAGCGGCACTGCCGGTCGCCGATCGTGGACGGGGCGGAGCGCATCGACTAGCCTTCCTCCGGCGGCCGCACGCGGCGGCCGCCTCGAGCGCGAGGTGCGGTGATGTGCAAGGCCGAAAACGAGGTGCGCCGCAGCGGCCGAGTCGCCGGAACGGACCGGAGAGCACGGGCGGCCGTCCTGTTCGCGACGGCGGTCGCGCTCGCGGCGGCGTGCGGACCCGGCGGCGACGGCGGCGACGCGGCCGGCGACGCGCCGGCGGAGACCGACGCCGCCGACATCCCCGTCCCGGAGGGACGCGACGACGCCGCCGAGGACCGCGCGCCCTGGGATGTCCCCGAGGACGCGTCGCTCTGCTGGACTTCGATGGAATGCGACGACGACAACGTCTGCAACGGCGCCGAGACCTGCGATCCCGACTTGCACGTCTGCCGCCCCGGTTCCCTGCTGGAGGACGGCGCCAACTGCTCGGTCCCCCTCCCCGGCCGCTGCCGCACCGGCCGCTGCGTCCCCTACTCGTGCGGCGACGGCTGGTTCGACGAGTGGCTCCGCGAGGAATGCGACGACGGGAACATCGAGCCGGGCGACGGCTGCGAGCCCGACTGCACCACGACCTGCCACGCGGGAGACCCCTGCCACGAAGAACCAGACGATCCGTGCACGTTCGACGCCTGCGAACCGCTCGACCCCCCCGCGCTCGGCCGGCGCTGCGTCCACACCGGCGCGTCCGAAACCGAGGTCTGCAACTACCGCGACGACGACTGCGACGGGGAGGTGGACGAGGGGACGGAACGGCCCGCGTCGGTGCCGCTGCGGTTCACCGAGACCGCCGGCGCGTCGGTCGAGCCTTCCCTGGCCTGGAATACCTCGAACTTCCTGCTGGCGTGGGTCGAGGATCTCGGGAGCGGCGGCGCGCTCTGGGCGCGCCGGTTGACGTCCGCCGGCGCGCCGCTGGGGGCCGAACGCCGCGTCGATCTCGCCGGCCGCGCCCACCGCCCGGCCCTGCTCTGGACGCCGCTGGCCTGGGCGGTGGCGTGGACCGACGAGCGGCGGGGGAGCGACGCCGCCGACGTCCGCCTCGCCCTGCTCGACACCGCCGCGGTCCGCATCGGCGGCGAGCAGGTACTCGCCGGCTCCGCCGCGCGCGCCGTGGGCGGGCCGGCCGTCGCCTGGGACGGCCTGGGCCTCGCCGTGGTCTGGGCCGATGCGCGGGCGGGGGAGGGGAACACCGACCTGTGGTTCCGTCATGCCGCCGCCGACGGGACGCCCGAGGGGCCGGGCGAGCTTCGTCTCACCGATGCCGCCGGGGTGTCCCGCGATCCCGCACTCCTCTGGACCGGTTCCGCGCTGCTGCTCGCCTGGGTCGATGGTCGCGACGCCGCAGCGGAAGGCGAGGAACAGGTCCGCCTCCTCGCCCTCGACGCCGCCGGCGCGCCGCTCGGGGCCGAATCCACCCTCACCACGGCGGCCCGGCAGGTGCGCCACGTGGCGCTGGCCGGCGCCGGCGACTCGTTCGTCGTCACCTGGACCGACGCCCGCGACGGGACCGACCGCGTGTACGCTTTGCGACTCGACGCCGCCGGCGTTCCGGTCGGCGTGGAGTTCGAACTCGCCCCGGCCGGCGACCCGACTTCCGCCGCCGTCCCTGTCTGGAGCGGCCTGGAATGGGCAGCGGCCTGGGTCGCTGCGGCGACCAGCGGCGAGTCCGCGGTGGTCGTCGGCTGGTTCCCGCCGGCGTTCGATCCGCCCGGCGGCGCCACCGTGATTCCGCCGGCGGCCGGCTGCGCCGCGACCGCGCCGACCCTCGCCTGGACCGGCGCCGGCTACGGCGCGGCGTGGGTCGATGACCGGGATGGCAACGCCGAGATCTACTTCGCCCTCGTCGGCTGCGCCGCGTCGCCCTAGCGACGTCGCAAGACCCCGACCCGCCGGGCGCGCCCGCAGCCCCGGCCGTTCGGCCGGCCCGGGGCCTCGCGACCCCGCGTCGCGCGGCGCTACCGGTACTCGCAGAGATTGGACGCGCCCGGCGTGGGCGCGCGTTGACGCCAGAAGTCGGCGGCGTTGTCGTCGGTGTCGATCTCGAAGCAGCGGCCGATCGAGGCGGGGGGTTCGGCGGGGGAGGGGGGATCGAGCCGCGCGCCTTCCCCGGCGGCGTCCGCGAGCCCGACCAGGTCGACGTCGGAGCCGTCCGGGGCCGTCACGGCGAACGCGACCGGAGCCGCGGCGGCGTCGAGCGCCGGCCAGACGGCGTCGGCCTCGTCGAGCGCGGCGTCGGCGGCGACGACGAACAGGCCTCCGGCGGGCACCGTGCCGGCCAGCGCGAGGTCCGACACCGGCGTCCCACCCGCGGAACGCTGCACCACGTGCCAGCCGTCCAGCGACTGCCCGGGCGGCGCGGCGAGTTCGAGGAACCGGGTGCCGCCGCTCCACAGATCGATCTCCGCAATCACCACCGGGGGCCGGATCGAGAGGACGTACGGACCGTCCGAACCGCCGACCGCCCGCACGGCGAGCAGCCACGTCCCGGGCGCGTCCGCGCACACCGTCGCCGCCTCGGCGCCAGGGGTGCTCCACGGGTCCGACGTCGAGGTCACGCCGAGCGGCGAGGTCGCTTCCAGCGCGAGCTCGGCGCGCGGCGCGAACCCGGCGGGCTGCCCGGCGAACGCCGCGAAACAGGCCGGACGGCTCAACTCCACGCGGTAGCGGTCGATATCGTACCCGCTCCCGAGGACGCCGGCCTGGCGCCGGGCCGGCCCGCCCGCCAGCACCAGCCGCTCGGCCTCGTCCGGGTCGTCGTTCGGCTCCAGGTCGTGCCGCATGGGCTCCGCCTCGACCCACGCCAGGTGGCGCACGGTGCAGCGGACCGGCCGGTCCGCCTCGACGGCGAGATAGCCGGCGCCGTCGCCGGCGGTCGGCACCCCGAGCGGGAGCGGTGCGCCGCCGGCGGCGCGGGCCAGCACCGTGGCGCCGTCGGGGGCGACGAGCGAGACGACGGCGGCGGACGGGTCGTCGCACGTCGCGCGCACGGCCGCCAGACCCGCCGTCCCGGCGGCGAGCCGGCGCAGGGCGGGCAGCCCGGGG
>JAAZOP010000632.1 GCA_012797735.1 Myxococcales bacterium | reverse complement strand
GGACGGCGCTGGTCGATGGCGGCCTGTCGCGCGGCGCGCGGGACCCGGCCTCCCGTCGCGGGCTGCCGCAGCAACTCGCCGCGCTCGGCGTGCGCGAGCTGGACCTCGCCGCCGTCACGCACGCACACCCCGACCACTTCGCCGGGCTGGCCGCGGCGGTCGCCCGCGGCCTGCGCGTGCGCGAGCTGTGGGTCAACCGCCAGGGCGAGGCGGAACATCCCGCTTCGGACTACGCGCGTTTCGTGCGCGACCTCGAGCGGCGCGGGACGCGCGTGCGTCGCACGCCGGAACTGTGCGGCGAGCACCGCTGGGGCCCGGCGACGCTCCGCGTCCTCGCTCCCTGCGGCCCGCGCGGCTACGACCCGGCTCTCGACGAGAACGACAACTCCCTGGTGCTCCGGCTCTCGCTCGGCTGCGCGGACCTGCTGCTCGCCGGCGACGCCGGCCTCGCCGCAGAGGAGACGCTGCTCGCCGAAGACGCGCCGCTCGAGGCCGAGCTGCTCAAGGTCGGCCACCACGGCAGCCGGTCGGCCACCGGCGAGGCGTTCCTCGGGCGCGTGCGTCCGCTGCGATCGGTCGTCCCGGCCGCCTCGCACCGTCCGGGCCTGCCGGGGCCGCCGCACGAACCGGTGCTGGAACGGTTGCGCTCGACGGGGTCGGAGCCGTGGTGGACGGGCCGCGACGGAGCGCTCACCGTGCACCTGGCCCCCGCCGGCCTCCGCGCCTGGGACGCGCTCGGGCGCCCGCAGTGGGCGCTGCCGGCGCGCTGCGGGCCGTGACCGGCGGCGAGACGACCGCGGAGGCGCGGAACAAGCAGGCGCGTATCCGTTCACCCGGGGGGGGACCGCCCGGCCGCACATCGGCCGGAATGCGGCGGCTTCCCAGGCGCGGCCTCTGCGTCCCCCCCGGACCCCCCCGCGCATCGGCTCGGGCGCGGCCCTCGCCGACGCGCCACTCGTTCTCTGGCCAGCCGTGCTTGAGGCCGTGAACGGGTACGCAGGCGCGCCCCTTCCGCGGCGAAGCCACCACGAAGGCACGGGAGGGGTGGAGGGAGATCGTTGCCCCTGCCGTTCCGCCTCCGCGACCAGACTACAGGGTCATGCCGAGGGCCCGCAGGTCGCGCTCGGCTTGCTCGACCCAGCCCCGGTTGGCGCGCGGGCTGGCGTGGCTCGGATGCAGCATCGTGCCCACCACGATTCCGGTGCCGGCCAGCGCCTCCCGGGCGCGCCCGGCGGCGAAGGCGCCGACCCCGACGACGAACCGCGGCCGCAGTTCCGCCGCCATCGCACGCAGCGCGCGGTCGCAGGGCGCGGCCAGCGCCGCGCGCTCCGCGGCCGGCAGCCGATCGGGCGTGACGTTGCGACCGCCCGCGTCCAGGAACGCCAGCGGACACCAGTTCGCCACGAAGATCTTCCGGAAGAAGCGCTCCGGCGTGTCGAACCGATCGCGGGCCCAACCCCACAGCCGTGCGCCGCTCACCTCGCGCCGGGGACTGTCGAGGCCGAGCACCGGGCGCTTCGGGTGCTCGTGCGGCGGCTTTCCCACCTTCCCGTCGAGACGCAGCCAGTCGCGGACCATCGCCGGGTCGCCGAAGGGGACGCCGGTCTGCGCCATGCCGAACGGCCCCGGATTCATCCCGAGCAGGATCACCTCGCGGGTTCCGCGCCCCCAGCGCAGGAGGTACGCCTCGACCAGCGGCCGGGCGTACGAGAGCGGGTTGTAGACGTACGCGACCGGTGGAGCGAAACGGAGGCGGTCGACGGCACGGGCCAGCTCGCGATGGATCGCGATGAGCGTCATGCGGGGAAGGTAGCGGGGATCGGGGAAAGGGGGAAGGGGCGCGGGCTATGGGTTGGAGCCGGCACCGACGTTGACGTTGACCTGCACGCCGGCGCGGGCTCCGCGGGCCTGTGCGGCCTGCTCGCGCGCCTGTGCCGCCGCCTCGCGGGCCTGCGCGGCCTGCTCGCGCGCCTGT
>JAAZOP010000058.1 GCA_012797735.1 Myxococcales bacterium | reverse complement strand
TCGATGCGGGCTCCGGTCGCCAGGACGTACGGCGAAAGCACGGCCCGGGGCCCGACGCGGGTGTCGCGCAGGATGCAGCCCGCGCCGACGGCGGCGCCCCGGCCGACGACGGTGCCGCCGAGCAGCTGCGCGCCGGGGCCGATCTCGACGTCGGGGCCGAGCCGCACGCCGGCTTCGATGCGGACCGTCTGCGGCTGGCGAATCGTGACGCCGCCGGCCATCCAGCGGCACCGGATCCGGTCGAGCATGGCGTCCTCGGCCTCGGCGAGTTCCCCGCGGTTGTTCACGCCGCGCAGGTCGTCGAAGGGGACCGGAAGGTCGGCCACGCCGCCGGGTGCGCGGGCGGCGAGCGCGACGACGTCGGTGAGGTACAGCTCGCGCTGGGCGTTGGCGCGGCGGAGGCGGCGCAGCGAGCGGCGCAGGAAGGCGAGGTCGAACAGGTAGACGGCGGGGTTGACCTCGCGGAGGCGGCGTTCGGCCAGGGTGGCGTCCCGGTGCTCGACGATGCGGACGACGCGGCCGCGGGCGTCACGGACGATCCGCCCGTACATGGCGGGGTGGGCGACGACGGAGGTGAGGAGGCCGAGGGGCCTTTCGCCCGTGCGCGCGAGCAGGGCGCGCAGCGGTTCGGGCCGCACGAGGGGGGCGTCGCCGCAGAGCGCGAGGACGCGGCGGACCCCGCGCGGGAGCGCCGCGAGGCCGCAGCGCAGCGCGTGGCCCGTCCCGAGCTGCTCGCGCTGGACGGCGAAGCGCAGGGGAGCGCGGGGAAACCGGGCGCGCAGCGCGGGGACGAGCAGCTCGCGGCCGTGGCCGACGACGACGACGACGGCGCGCGGGCGGAGGGCGAGGGCGGCGGCGACGGGCCAGGCGCCGAGGGGCCGGCCGGCGAGGTCGAACAGCAGCTTGGGCCGCCGGGACTTCATGCGCGTGCCCTTGCCCGCGGCGAGGACGACGACGGCGAGAGCGTGCATGGCGTGCCTCCGTTCAGCCCGACTCGATCACCGAGCCGAGCTCGCGGCGCAGGCGCACGCGCCGCGGGTCCTTCTGCGTGATGATGCGCGCGACGGTCCACGCGGAGAGGAAGACCCCCTCGTCGCCGAGGCCCGGGATCACGTCCCGCCCGGTCAGGAACAGGTGTCGCCCGGCGAGCCGGTGGGAGAGGCAGGTCAGCCCGAGACTGGAGCCCTCGGGGATGCGCGGGACGGCGGGCATGCGGGCGGGGGAGCGTTCGAGGCGTTGGGCGGGCGGGATGCGGGCGCCGCCCGCGCCGGCGCGCGCGGGAAGCATCCAGGGCGAACTGACGGCGAGGAGGTGGCGGTCGAGGAACGGGACGAGCCAGGCGACGCGGTCGGTGATGCGGCGGACGAGGTCCGGGAGGCAGTCGGGGTCGGTCTCGAGGCGGTCGGTGGGCGCGAAGGCCTGGACGCAGATCACCGCGCGCGCCTCGTCCAGCGGCGAGACCTCGAGGAACAGCAGGTTGTCCTCGATCGGCAGGTACGACGGCTCGGGGACGAAGAACACGTGGCGGCCCATCCCCGCGGGGACGACCTCGCGGCGGACGACGAGATTGCAGGTGAAGCGGCGGAGCCGCGGCCGGCACGCCTCGGCCGCCTCCACGAGCGGGGCCGGAGGATGATCGCCGAACAGGGGGAGGAGCCGCTCGGTGTCGAGCCCGGCGACGACGTACTGGGCTCCGGTCGGCTCCTCGTCGCGCGCGCGGCGGACGGCGACGGCACGGCCGCGCCGCAGGACGATCTCGGCGGCCCCGTCGCCGAGCTCGATTTCCCCGGCGTGCAGCAGGATGCGCTCGCGGAGGAAGGCCCGCAGGCCGGCCAGACCGCCCTCGGGGAGGGCGCCGTGGTCGCGCCAGCTCGCGTGCAGGCGGACGATCTGGAGCGGGTTCGGCTCGCCGGCGTCGCCGTAGGAGGCGCAGCGGACCTGGGTGCGCACGGCGAGGCGGAACGGGTGGTTCTCGGGAATCTCCCCCCAGAGGGCGTGGCCCTCGCCGAAGGGGCCGAACGGGTTCTGGACGGCCGCGCGCTGGAACCTGCGCCGCTCGAAGAAACCGTCGGGAGGCAGAGGCAGGTCCTCGGTGAGGAACTCGTCGAGGCGGGCGTCGAGGGCTTCGAGCCGGGCGTAGAAGGCCTCGATGGCGCGGGCCGCGTCGGGAAACTCGCGCCGGCACTCCTCGGCGTAGCGCTCGCGGTCGCGGGTGACGTCGAGGCGGGCGCGGGGGAGGACGAGCTGGTAGGACGGTTCGAGCGGCTGGAGCTTGCGGCGGACGATCTGCCACAGGGCGAGGTCGCTGAACACGCGGCGGGCGACGGGAGTGTCGCCGGCGGCGAAGTAGGAGGGCCAGCGCGGCAGGCGCAGGTCGTCCTCGTCGTAGGTGTCGTCGAGGGTCTCGCAGCCGAGGACGAGGACGCGGAAGCCGCGCTTGGCGAGGATGGCCGCGGTGAGGAGGGGGCCGAGGTCGGCGCCCAGGACGATCACGTCGTAGAAGCGCCGCGTCACGCTCAGTCCCGGATCCAGACGCGCTGGGGGCCCGGGGCGGGGACGATCTCGCCGACGGGCCAGGCGTCCACGTCGAGGGCGCGCAGGGCCCGGCGCGCCGCGTCGAGGTCGGCCGGGGCCAGGACGACGACGAGGCCGAGGCCGAGGTTGAAGGTCCGCAGCATCTCGTCTTCGGGAACGCCGCCCGCCCGGCGCAGCAGGTCGAAGATCGGGGGCTCGGGCCAGGCGCCGCGGTGGAAACACAGGCCGAGACCCTCGGGAACGACGCGGGGCGGGTTCTCGATCAGCCCGCCGCCGGTGATGTGGGCGATCGCCTTCGGCCGGACCTGCGCCTGGAGGGCCGCGAGGACCGGCGGGTAGAGACGCGTCGGCGCGAGCAGCACGTCGCCGAGGGGCCGGTCGAAGCCCGGCGCGGGACGGCGGAGGTCGAGCTTCGCGTCGGCGACGATGCGCCGCACGAGGGAGTAGCCGTTGGAGTGGACGCCGGTCGAGGCGACGCCGAGGAGGACGTCGCCTTCCCGGACGTCCCGGCCGTCGAGGATTCCGTCGCGTTCGACCACGCCGACGGCGAAGCCGGCGAGGTCGTACTCGCCGGGGGCGTAGAACCCGGGCAGCTCGGCGGTCTCCCCGCCCAGCAGGGCGCAGCCGCAGGCGGCGCAGGCGTCGGCGATGCCGCGGATCACGCGCTCGGCGCGGTCCACGTCGAGCTTCCCCGTGGCGAAGTAGTCGAGGAACAGCAGCGGCCGGGCGCCGACGCAGACCAGGTCGTTGACGCACATCGCCACGAGATCGATGCCGACGGTGTCGTGGCGGTCGAGTTCGAAGGCGAGCTTGAGCTTGGTGCCGACGCCGTCGGTGGAGGCGACCAGGACGGGGTCGCGCAGGCCGGGAGGCACGGCGCAGAGGCCGGAGAAACCGCCGATGTCGGCGAGGACCTGGGGATGGCGGGTGCGCCGGGCGAGAGGAGCGATGCGTCGCACGAGCTCGTTCCCCGCATCGATATCCACTCCGGCGTCGCGGTAGGTGGTCGGCATGGGGTGGACCATAGCAGAATTCGGGGCGCGGGTTGCCAGTCGACCCGCCGATCCGATAGGGTGCAGCCTCGTGACGGAGGTGGCGGGCGAGGGACGCTTCTCCGGGCGACCGGCGGCGGCACCGGCCGGCGCGACGGCGGCTTCGCCGGTGGAGCTGGCGGAGGGGGGCGGGCTGCGCGGGGTGCGGTTCTGGCCGGCGATGGGGGCCGCGGTCCGGCACGGGTGGCGGTCGGCGGGGACGGAACGGCGGCGGCGAGCCGGGTTCTGCGGGTGGACGCTGCTCGGAGCGCTGGTGGGCGCGTGGATTCTCGGGGTGATGCAGCGCCGCGTGCCGGCGGCGGAGTGGGCGGCGGCGGTCGGCGTGGAGGCGGCCTGGTTCCTGGCGTTCGTCTTCGTCGGCTACGTGCATCTCGGGCTGGTGCGCCGGCCCGACGGGACGCCGTACCGCGGATTCCTCGTGCCGAACGGGTTGACGCTGCATCGGCTGACGCTGTGCCCGCTGGTCTTCTTCGCCGCGCTGCACGCGGACGCGCTGCGCGCGGAGGCGGACCTCGTGCTGTGGCCGCTCGTCTACGTCGTGGCCTCGGACCTGCTCGACGGGCAGATCGCGCGGTTCGGCGGGATGCGCTCGGAGTGGGGACGCCTGGCCGACCCGCTGGCGGACGTGTGCGTGGCGACCTGGTTCGCCGCGGGGCTGTGGATCGGGGGCTGGCTGGCGCCGTGGCTCGGGTTCCTGATCGTGTTCCGCTTCGTGGGGGCGCTGTCGGGCGTGTTCCTGGTGTGGGGCCGGGGCGGGCGACTGCGGGTGGCGCCGACCTGGCCGGGCCGGGCGGCGAACGTGGCGGTCGAGTTCTACTTCCCGGCGCTGTTCGCGGCCGCGATCCGGTGGCCGTCGTGGTTCGCCATGGGGTGGCTGCGGCACCTGCACTGGGTCGTCGGCGCGCTCGTGTCGGCGAGCATCCTCTACTCCTTCGGACTGTTCCTGCGCTCCCTGCGGGGGGAGAGGGTCGCCGGCGGGTAGCCGTTCGCCGCCGCCCCGGGGTGTCGGGGAGCGGGCGGCCCGCGCCGGTCGCAGCTTGACACGGGATGGGGTCCGCGGTCCCATGCGGCCCGATGGACACGACGTTGCGCGAGGGTTTCTTCCATTCGTTCGACGGGACGCGGATCTACTACAACGACGCCGGCTCCGGCCTGCCGCCGCTGGTCTGTTGCGACGGGATCGCGTGCGACCAGTACGCCTGGAAGTACCTGCACGGCTGGTTCACGCCGCACTACCGGGTCGTCCGTTGGAACTACCGCGGACACGGGAAGTCGGACGCCCCCGCCGACTTCGCCCGGCTGCAGATCGGGGACCTCGCCGAGGACCTGCGTCTGCTGCTCGACGAGCTGCGGATCGACCGGGCGGTGCTGCTGGGACACTCGATGGGAACCCAGGTCATCCTCGAGTTCCACCACCGCTATCCCGATCGGGTGGCGGCGCTGGTGCCGGTGTGCGGGTGTTTCGAGCACCCGCTGCGGTCGAGCTACAACAGCGACATCCTGGAGCGCTTCCTGCCGGTGTTGAGCCGGGCGTACGAGAACCACCAGCGGCTGTTCTGGCAGGTCTGGCACAACCTGCTGCCGACGCGCTGGGGCTTCTGGGTCTCGGTGCTGCTCGAGATCAACCACGCGCTGGTGAAGGTCGATGACTTCATGCCCTACCTGGAGCACGTGGCGGACATGGACATCGGCCTGTTCCTGACGATGTTGCGGTACGCGAACGAGCATTCGGCGCGGCCGTACCTCAAGGACATCCGCGTGCCGACGCTGATCTTCGCCGGGGACAAGGACCGCCTGACGCCGATCTCGGTGCAGAAGCGGATGCACAACCTGATCCCGGGCTCGGAGTTGCAGATCCTGCCGCAGGGGACGCACACCTCGCCGATCGAGCATCCCGACCTGATCTGCCTGCGCCTGGAGAAGTTCCTGCGCGAGGTGGTCGAGCCGCGGCTCGCCGCGGAGCGGAAGGCTTCGCGGCGCCGCCGCCCCCGGGTCCTCGGGCCGGCCGCGGAGGGTGCGCCGTAGGTCGTCGCGCCCGGCCGCCGCGGCGCCCGGGGACCGTCGCTTCCGCCGGCGTCGCTACGGATGCCCGCCGGGGATCTCGTAGGCCCCGCGCTCCTGCTCGTAGAGGCGGCGCAGAATGCCCGGGTAGATCGGGAAGCGATCGGCCAGATCGAGGGTCTCGTTGCGGAGATGCTGGAGGACGGTCTTGTCGGCGCGGGCCTCGATCGCCCGGGCGATGATCGCCGCGAGCTGCCGCATCTCGTCCTCGCCCATGCCGCGCGTGGTGACCGCGGGGGTGCCGAGGCGGATGCCGCTGGACTTGGTGGGCGGGAGGGGGTCGAACGGGATCTGGTTGTTGTTGACGGTGATGCCGACGCGGTCGAGGACGTGCGTGGCCTCGATACCGGTGAGGCCGCGGTTCGTCAGGTCGACGACGACGATGTGATTGTCGGTGCCGCCGGTGACGAGGCGGAAGCCCCGGGCGGCCAGGGCCTCGGCGAGGGCGCGGGCGTTGGCGAGGATCTGTTCCTGGTAGCGGCGGAAGCCCGGGCTGAGAGCTTCCTTGAGGGCGACGGCCTTGGCGGCGACGACGTGCATCAGCGGTCCGCCCTGGGAGCCGGGGAAGACGGTGGAATCGATCGCGCGGGCGTGGGCGGCCTTGCACAGGATGATGCCGCCGCGGGGGCCGCGCAGGGTCTTGTGGGTCGTCGCCGTGACGAAGTCGCAGTACGGCACCGGGTCGGGGTGCAGACCGGCCGCCACCGGGCCGGCGATGTGGGCGATGTCGGCCATCAGCAGCGCGCCGACCTCGTCGGCGATCGAGCGGAACGGGGCGAAATCGATCGCGCGCGGATACGACGACGCCCCGACGACGATCAGCTTCGGCCGGGCCTCCCGCGCCGCCGCCCGCACCTCGTCGTAGTCCAGACGCTCCGTGTCGCGGCGGACCCCGTAGCTCGCGATGTCGAAGATCCACGACGACATGTTCTTCGGATGGCCGTGCGACAGATGTCCGCCGTGGTCCAGGCGCATGGCGAGGATGCGGTCGCCCGGCTTGAGCGCGGAGAGGTAGACCGCCATGTTGGCCTGCGACCCCGAGTGCGGCTGGACGTTGACATGCTCGGCCTGGAACAGCCGCTTGGCCCGCTCGATCGCCAGCGACTCGGCGACGTCGACATGCTCGCAGCCGCCGTAGTACCGCTTCCCGGGATAGCCCTCGGCGTACTTGTTGGTCAGCACCGAACCCTGCGCCTCGAGGACGGCGAGCGAGACGTAGTTCTCGCTGGCGATCAGCTCGATCTCGACGTGCTCCCGCCGCACCTCGTTGCGCACGGAGTCGTAGATCTCGGGGTCGACGCGTCGCAGTTCGTTCAGCATGGCGGACCTCCTCGGGACCGGCCCAGGAAGCGGGCGACGAGCGCGGGCGCGGTGCGGTCGTCGCGCGGCTCGGCGGTCAACGCCGGACGCACGACGGCGGCGTGCCGGGGCGCGTACCGCAGGAATCCCTCGAGCAGCACGCGGGCGGTGGACGGGTCGATCTCCGGGTGGGCCTGCACGCCCCAGACGGGACGATCGCCCCACCGCATGACCTGGACGGCGCAGCGCGGACTGCGGGCCAGGACGCGCCACGGCGCCGGCGGCTCGACCACCTCGTCGAAGTGCGAGGCGAACACGAACCAGCGGTCCGGCAGGTCGGCCAGCAACTCGTCCCGGCCCGTCCGCTCGACCTCGATCCAGCCGACCTCCGGCGTGGGCGAACGGCGGACGAACGCGGGGCCGGCGAGGGCGAGGGCGAGCAACTGGTGCCCCCAGCAACTGCCGAGGATCCGCAGGCCCGCCTGCGCCGCGCCGCGGACGGCCCGAATGGCCGGCTCGTACCAGTCGGCCGGCTCGACGATCGAAGCCTCGCTGCCGGTGACGATCAGGTGGGTGTACGAGTCGAGCGGCGGGATCGCGCCGCCGGACGGCAGGTGGACGGCATCCGCGGACACGTCGCCCAGCAGGACGCGCCAATGTTCGTCGGGGCGGTAGACGTCCCGGTACAGCGATCCGTCGAGGATCAGCGCGCGGGTCACGGCGCCTTCGTAGCAGAGGCGGGGGCGTCTCGTCGAGCGTCCGGCGACCCGCGGTGGCGAGCCCTCCGGCGCGCGGGACCGCGCGGCCGTCGATGTGCATGCCGGCGCCCGCGCCCCGCGCAGCGCCCCCGCCCGGCCATCCCGGCGCCGGAGTCGTTTCCTCCGGGGACGGCGACGTGGCATGCTGCGGGCGGGAGGAACGGATGGACCAGCGACCGATCTGCATCTGGGCCTGTCTCTGCGCCGGGGCTCTCGGTTGTCCGGCGTCGGACGACGCGACGGTCTGGGACGTGCCGCGCGCGGAGGACGGGGCGGGCGATGTCGGGCCGGGCGCGGACGCCGACGCGGACGCGCCGCCCCCGGAGGACGGCGTCGCCCCGGGGGACGACGGGGTCTCGACGGAAGACGCGGGGGCGGAGGACGTCGCGCCGGCGGAGCCGGTGTGCCGCTACGAGTGTTCGGCGGACGAGGCGTGCACCGCGGCGTACGGCGCGGGGTGGGTGTGCCGCGAGGCATCGCCGGTCGCGCGGCGCGCGTGCCTCAAGCTGTGCGCGGGGGACGCGGACTGCCGGTACGGGGTGGCGAGCGACGTGCTGATGGTGTGCCGGGAGGGGTCGTGCGGCATGCGGCCGTGCGCGAACGACGGCGAGTGCGGCTGGGCGGGGGCGGGGGCGGCGTGCCGCACGGCGGACTTCGGGACGGTGTCGGCGTGCCAGCGCGCGTGCGCGGGGGACGCGGACTGCCGGACCACCGGGACGGCGGCCGACCGGCTGTACCACTGCGAGGGAGGGGTCTGCGCCTGGTACTGCGAGAGCGATGCGGAGTGCCGGGAGGCGTTCGGCGTGGACGGGTACGGGTGCCGGCTGCCGGGCTACGAGCCCGGTCCGACGTGCCTGATCGGCTGCACGACGCGCGAGGACTGCCTCACCGGCGCGCCGTCGGACGCGCTGGTGGCCTGCCGCTAGGCGCCGCATGCCGCGCCGTCCGGTCCCGGCCTTGCCGCACCTGCCCGCCACGCGGGCGGAGCTGCGGGCGCGGGGCTGGGACCGCTGCGACGTCGTGCTGGTCACGGGCGACGCGCACGTCGACCACCCGTCGTTCCCGGCCGCGCTGCTCGGACGGTGGCTCGAGGCGCACGGGTTCCGGGTGGGGGTGATCGCGCGGCCGGATCCGGCGGGCGACGACGTGGGACGTCTGGGGCTCCCGCGGCTGTGCTTCGCCGTGACCGCCGGCGCGCTCGATTCGATGGTCGCCAACTACACGGCGCAGCGGCGGCGCCGCGCCGACGACGCCTACGCGCCCGGCGGGCGCGCGGGAGGACGGCCGGACCGGGCGGTGACGGCGTTCGGCAGCGCGATCCGGCGGCTGTTCGGGACGCGGGCCTTCGTCGTGGCGGGCGGCCTGGAGGCGTCGCTGCGGCGCTTCTCGCACTACGACTTCTGGGACGACGCGGTGCGCCGGCCGCTGCTGATGGACGGCGGGATCGACGTGCTGGTGCACGGCATGGGCGAGGGGCCGCTGCTGGAGATCGCTCGCCGGCTGGACGCGCTGGAGCGGGCGGGCGCGGCGGCGCCGCCGGGCGGTCGCGGCCGCGCTGGCGACCCGCGAACGGCCGCGGTCCGGGACGTCCCCGGCGTGACGTATCGGGTTCCGGCGTCCGAAGCGCCCCCTCCCGACGCGGTGGAACTCCCGTCCTGGGAGGAGGTGCGGGCGGACCCGGTCGTCCATGCGCGTTTCTGGGCGCTGTTCGAACGGACGCGGTCGCGGCGGCAGACCCAGACCTGCGCCGGGATGCGGATCGTCGCGAACCCGCCGTGGCCGTCACCCTCGCCGGCGGAGCTCGAGCGCCTGTACGCGTTGCCGTTCACGCGGGACGTGCATCCGGTGCACCGGGGCGCGCGGGTGCCGGCGCTCGAGCAGGTGCGGTTCTCGGTGACGGCGCACCGGGGGTGCTGCGGCGGGTGCGCGTTGTGCGCGATCGCCGCGCACCAGGGACGGCAAGTCGCGAGCCGTTCGGCGGAATCGGTGGTGGCGGAGGTCGAGCGGATCGCGGCGCATCCGGAGTTCCGCGGGACGGTGCCGGACGTCGGCGGGCCGACGGCGAACCTGTGGGGCGCGACCTGCGACCGCGACTGGGAGTGCGGGCGGGTTTCGTGCCTGTGGCCGGCCCGCTGTCCGGAACTGCGGGTGGACCAGGAGGCGTGGGTGCGGCTGCTGCGGCGGGCGCGGCGGGTGCCCGGGGTCCGGCACCTGTTCGTGACGACGGGGGTGCGCCTGGACCTGGCGCTCGAGTCCGAGGCGGTGCTGCGGGCGCTGGCGGGCGAGTTCACCAGCGGGCATCTGAAGGTCGCGCCGGAACACGTGGCGGCGCGGGTGCTGCGGTGGATGCGCAAGCCGGCCGGGTCGGGGTTTGCGGAGTTCCTCGAGCGGCACGCGCGGCGGGTGCGGGAGTCGGGGCGGCGGCAGTACGTGCTGCCCTACCTGATGGCGGCGCACCCCGGCGCGCGCCTCGAGGATGCGGTGGAACTGGCGCTGTTCCTGCGGCGGCGGAACGTGCGGGTGGAGCAGGTGCAGATCTTCACGCCCACCCCGGGGACGGCCTCGACGGTGATGTACGCCACGGGGCTCGACCCGGCGAGCCTTCGGCCGGTGTTCGTGGAGCGGGACCCGCATCGCCGGGAGCTGCAGAAGACGGTGCTCTTGTGGCACCGCCCGGAGGGCGCGGCGGCGCTGCGCGAGGCGCGCGGCCTCCTGCGGCGGGCGGGCGGTTGACAGCGGCGGGGCGCGGGGCCGATGCTGCCGGCGAGTCGGGGGGCGGGAGGATGCGGCGTGGCCGAGGAGCTGCGGGGACGGACGGCGCTGGTGACGGGCGGGGCGCGCCGGATCGGGCGCGCGGTGGCGCTGGCGCTGGCGGAGGCCGGCGCGGACGTTGTCGTGCACTACAACCGCTCGGAGGCCGAAGCCCGGGAGGCGGTGCGGGAGATCGAACGGCTCGGGCGGCGGGCGTGGGCCGTGCCGGCCGACCTGCGCCACGAGCAGGAGGTCCGGACGCTGTTCGCCGAGGCGCGGAGGTTCGCGGGCCCCTTGCAGGTGCTGGTCAACAGCGCCTCGACTTTCCCCCCCTCCACCTTCGCCGAGTTCACGCGGGAGGAGCTGATCGAGAGCGTCGAGGTGAACGCGTGGGCGCCGCTGGCGGCGGCCCGGTGCTTCGTCGGGCAGGTCGAGGCCGGTGCGATCGTGAACTTCCTGGACACGCGGGTGGTCGGCTACGACTGGGGGCACGTCGCGTACCACGCGGGCAAGACCCTGTTCGAACTGTTCACGCGGGAGATGGCGCTGCGCTGGGCCCCCCGCTTCCGCGTGAACGCGGTGGCGCCGGGGTTGATCCTGCCCCCGGAAGGGGAGGGGCCGGAGTATCTCGAGCGGCTCAAGGGCGGCGTGCCGCTCGAGCGCGTCGGCGCGGCGCGGGACGTCACCGACGCCGTGCTGTTCCTGTTGCGCGCCTCGTACCTGACGGGCCAGGTGATCTGGGTCGATGGAGGGCGCCACCTGCTGGAGGCGAAGCGTGGATAGGATCCACATCCGGGACCTCGCGCTGCGCTGCATCCTCGGGGTCGACGACCGGGAACGCCGGGAGCGGCAGGACGTGCTGTTGCAGATCACGCTGCACGCCGACCTGGGACGCGCCTGCGCGTCGGACCGCTTCGAGGACACGGTCGATTACCGGGCCGTGAAGAAGCGGGTCGTGCGGCTGGTGGAAGCGTCGCAGTTCCGGCTCGTCGAGGCGCTGGCCGAGGCGGTGGCGCGGACCTGCCTCGAGGATCCGCGGGTGGTGGCGGCGGACGTGACGGTGGAGAAGCCCGGCGCGCTGCGGTTCGCGCGGACGGTGGCGGTGCAGGTGGTGCGCCGGCGGGACGACCGATGACGGAAGCCTTCGTCGGCGTGGGGTCGAACCTCGACCCGGAGACGAACGTGGTCGAGGGGCTGCGGCGCCTCGCCGCCGCGACCCGGCTGCGGGGGGTCTCGACGTTCTACCGCACGGCGCCGATCGGGTCGCCGGGGTCGCCGCCATTCGCCAACGGCGCGGTGCGGATCGAGACCGACCTGCCGCCGCGCGCGCTGCAGTTCGACGTGCTGCGCGCGATCGAGGCCGCGGTGGGGCGTGTGCGGCAGGCGGACCGGAACGCTCCGCGGACCCTGGACCTCGACCTGCTGCTGTGCGGGGACGCCGTGGTGCGCGACGCGGACTTCCGGCTGCCGGCGCCGGAACTGCTCGAACGGCCGTTCGTGGCGCTGCCGGTGCTCGAACTGGCGCCGGAGCTGCGGCTGCCGGGGGACGGACGCGCGCTGGCCGATCTGGTGCGGGGGATGTCGCGGGCGGGGATGGAGCCGCTGCCGGAACTGACGCGGCGCGCTCGGGCGGAGGTCTTGGCATGAACCGGGAACGGGTGCGGGAACTGGTGCGGCAGCTGCTGGTCGAGTTCGGGGAGGACCCGGAGCGGGAGGGGCTGCGACGGACGCCGGAACGGGTGGCGAAGGCCTACGAGTTCCTGCTGCGGGGCTACGCCCAGGACGTGGCGCAACTGACGCGCGAGGCGGTCTTCACCCAGGAGACGAACAACATGATCGTGGTGCGCGACATCGAGGTCTACTCGCTGTGCGAGCACCACCTGCTGCCGTTCTTCGGACGCTGCCACATCGGCTACATCACGCGGGGCAAGGTGGTCGGGGTGAGCAAGCTGGCGCGGGTCGTGGAGGCGTACGCGCGGCGGCTGCAGATCCAGGAACGCCTGACGAACCAGATCGCGCGCGCGGTGATGGACGCGGTCGGCGCCGAGGGGGCCGGCGTGGTGATCGAGGCGCGACACCTGTGCATGATGATGCGCGGCGTCGAGAAGCAGAACTCGCTGATGACCACCTCGTCGGTCCTCGGCAGCTTCCACTCGTCGAACGCCACGCGCACCGAGTTCCTGTCGCTGATCGCCAAGCCGCGCCTGGATTGAACGGCCGCCCGCGCCGCACCGCGGGCCGGCGGGATCAGCGCAGGTCGACGTGGAGGGTGTAGGGGCCGGCGAGGACGGTGCCGGCGGCGTCGACAAACGTGTCCACGACGAGGAAGTAGCGGCCCGGCGTGATCGCGTAGTCGAAAGCGATGTGGGCGCGGGCGAGACACGCCGTCGCCTCGTCGCCGTCCAGGAGGTGGACGTCGGGATCGACCGGGTCGACCGCATCGACGGACACGGACAGGGTCCCGGAACGGTCGATCGTGAAGACGTAGACCACCTCGGGGCCGGACTCGTCGGCCGTGGAGCAGTTGTAGACGTCGAAGGCGTCGGTCGCGACGGCCGAGGTGTCGCCGGAGTGGGTGAAGGGGAACGACTCGATGCGGAACGGGCAGGCGTGCGAGCCGTCGGGCACGCACGGACCCGTCCAGACCTCGGGAGGGATGTCGCGCACGTCGACGAGGAAGTAGTCGACGCGGTCGCCCTCCGCGGTCCAGGCGTTCCGGATGAACTGCGTCCAATTGGCCATGCCGGGAATCACCTGGCAGCCGGCGGACCAGACGCCGACGGCGGCGGAGCCGAGGGGCGCATCGACGGAGCCCATGTGGATGTTGTGGCCGCCCCCGGTGCGGTCGTGGTCGGCGCCCGGCGGAGGGAGCCAGCCGTTGCGGTCGCTGTCCCAGTGGCCGTTGGTGTTGTGATCGTCGCGGACGCGGTAGCCGTCCTCATCGATGTGCCACGCGTTGTAGGTCCGATGCCAGCCGTTGACGTAGCGGTAGCGCCGGTTGGGACGGAGGGAGGAGGAACTGTCGGCGCCGAAATCGTGGGCCCCGGTATCGGTGTTGACGGGGAACTCGAGGACCCGCTTGCGGCCGCCGGGCTCGATCCAGAGGAGCACCAGGGTGTCGTTGAAGCGGTCGGGACGGTTCCCGTGCCAGGCGAAGGTCCCGGGGTACGCGCCGCGGAGCCCGAGCGCCGTGCGGCGGCCGGGGGAGCCGTTGAACGCGACCCCGGTCGTCTCGGACGCGATGCGGACGTAGAGGTCGAACGCCTCGGGCTCGGTCAGGAAACGGACGCCCGCGGGCGTCTCGTAGCAGCGCGTGCCGCCGCCCCAGTCCTCGGCACGCTCGAAGAGCGGCATCGTGTCGTCGTAGCCCGGCATCACGATGTCCTTGGGCGCCTCCTTCGCGCCGTCGGAGACGGCCAGGTTCCAGACGAAGGGCGGCAGCGGTTCGGCGTGGGCGATCCGGGCGACGAGCGGCGAGTCGGCCTCGGGCGGGTCGGCGGCGCCGGTCCCGGCGCCGGGATCGTGCCAGGCGTAGGTGAACATCGTCTCGTAGCCGAAGCCGCAGGTGGCGGGAACGTCGGGGATGTCCGCCGCGTCGGCGTCGGCGTCCGGCCCCGCGTCCGGGACGGCATCCGGGTCGGCGTCGGTTCCCGCGTCGGCGTCGGCGTCGGCGCCGGCGGCGTTGTCGGCCTCCGCGCCCGCGTCCGTCCCGGAGACGGCGTCGGCGTCGGGGTAGACGGGGACCCAGTACCCGTCCTCGCCGCACGCGACGGTTCCGGCGGCGAGCAGCAGCAGCGGTGCGAGGCGTCTCATCGCGTCCTCCTGGGTCAATAGTACACGAACGGCCACCAGGACAGCATCGGATCGCCGTGGTCGTCGAGCAGGCCGCTGTCGGGACCCGGAACGTTCTGGCGCCACCAGACGAGCCATTCGCCCATGCAGTCGGGGGCGAGGCGGCGGTAGCGGCGGAAGACGTTGGACGTGAAGGGTCGGGGCAGGTCGGCGCCGCCGGGACCCTCGCCGCGGCGCCAGCCGAGGCAGGTGGACTGGACGACGAAGGGGCTGTCGAGGTCGTAGTGGTGGCGGGCGTTCGGGGGCCAGTGGACGTTGCCGCAGACCGGGTCGTAGGGGTCGAGCGTGCCGGCGACGCCCTCGACGTCGTAGGCGGCGGAGGTCTCGGTCGGGTAGGAGAGGCAGTCGTCGCCGATCGGGCAGGCGTACCAGCTCTCCCAGGAGAGGCCGTAGCGGGTGTCGAGGTCGTAGGCGGCCCAGGGGATGAAGTAGCGCGAGAGGTACCGGATCTGACCGGGGTTCCAGGCGCCGATCGATTCGAAACCGTGGGACAGGCTCTCGAGGAAACAGCCCGCACCCCGGGTATGGTTGAAGAACGCGATGCGGACGGTGCGCGTGCAGTGGGCGGGAATCGCGTCGTCCGGGTCGAAGCAACCGTTGCCGGCGCAGCGGTTCAGCGGCCGGTCGAGGCGCACGCGGTTCTCGTCGTAGTACGGCTTCAGCTCGAGGATCTCGGCGGCGCCGGCGTCCGGAACGTCGGCGTCGGCCACGACCCAGACCTCGTGGACCAGACCGCGGTCGACGAGCTCGCACAGGTCGAGGAAGTGGGACGGGTCGTCGGGGTCCGGGATGCCGTAGAGCCGCGCGAACTCCTCGCCGAACAATTGCTCGTAGTCGAACCCCCACGTGCCGGTCGGCGGGTCCTCGCGGGGATAGAGCGTGCTGTTGCGCAGGGTCCAGCCCGGCGGCGGCGGAACGTCGCGGAGATCGACGAGGTAGGCGAGCTGGTAGCGGAAGAAGGGGGGCGGGTCGAGGGGATCCTCGAAGCCGCGGTATCGGCTCGACTCGGCCAGCGCCTCGACGACCTGCGCGAGCTGCGCGGCCACCTCGTCCATCGTCTTGGCGTTGACGAAATGGAGGACCAGGACGCGGGGGCGCATCTCGGCGATCTCGGCGTGGTGCTCGACGAGCCACGGGTCGGAGTTGGCGGAGCTCTCGGCGTTGGGCCAGGTGAGGGTCGCGCGGGGCGGGGCGGCGTCCTCGGGGGCGGCGTCGTCGGGCGCGACGTCCCCGGGTGCGACGTCCCCGGGCGCGACGTCCCCGGGCGGGACGTCGGCGGAGGCGGCATCGACGTCGGCTGCGTCGGCGTCGGCGTGGCCCGGTTCGTCTCCGCAGCCGGCGGCGGCGAGCAGGGCGAGCAGTGGGATCGGGAGGGCCGGACGTGTTCGTGTCGGCATTCGTCGCTCCGGCCGGCGGCCGCTCGAAGGCACGCCGGACGACGGTAGTGTATACCGGCTACGGCACGGTGGCGACGAACGGCCGCCCCTCTTCGCGGCACAGCCGTTGCACCAGGTGCCGGCCGCCGGCGAGGGCCGGCGGGATGCCGCCGCCGGGCTCGACCCACTGTCCGACCATCCGGAAGCCGTCGAGGCCCGGCAGCCGGCGCGGCAGTCCGGTCCGCACCGCCTCCGGCGTCGGCAGCCAGCCCTCGAAGGCGCCGCGGTGGTTCCGGGTGTAGCGCCAGAAGGTGTACGGCGTCGCGACGTCGGTCATCTGCAAGCGGTCGCGCAGGCCCGGCAGATGGGGCGCCAGCCGATCGAGCAGCTCCTCCGCCAGGCGTCGCTTCTCCTCCTCGTACGCCGCGCCCTGCCCGCGGAGCTTCTCCCACCAGTCCCAGTCGCTCTCCAGCAGCACCTGCACCACGCTGTGCCCGGCCGGCGCCAGCGCCGGGTCGTAGTTCACGACGCGGACGTGGAGCGAGTCGGTGCGCGAGCCGGCGTGCGGGATGGGACGGGCGAGCCGAAGATGCCGGGCGTGGGGCATGCCGTCGAACGCGTCGGCGACGCCGAAGCTCGCCATCACGATCGGCCGGAAGATCGGCCAGCGTTCGTAGCGCTCCCGCAGCGCGCCGGGGACGTAGCGTCCGCCGAGCATGTCGAAGAGGGTCGAGCGGCCGTCGGCGGCGGAGACCACCTCGTCGGCCCGGTGTTCGCTGTCGTCCTCCAGGCGCACGCCGACCGCCCGGTCCCGCTCGACGAGGATCGTCCGGACGGGGGCCCGGAGCCGCAGCTCGCCCCCCAGCGACCGGAAGCGCGCGGCGACCAGTTCGGAGAACCGTTGCGAGCCGCCCCGGAAGAGGCCGAGCTGGCCGTCGGCGAGCTGTCCCAGGGCGAGGAACAGGAACGACGCCGGCATCTCCGGCAGGAACAGCGCCTCGAACATGCGCCGCAGCACGGGGCTCCGGAACCGCAGGACGTACTCCGCCACGGGCATCCGGAAGCGCAGCATCCGTTGCAGCGCGTTGCGCATCCGCCAGAGCGTCGCGGCGCTTTCGAGCGGTCCGAGCAGGTCGCGGGGCTTGAGCATCTCCAGCGGGAAGCCGCGCGCGACGCGGACCGCCTCGAGGAACTCGCCGATCGGTCTGCGGTCGCCGGGCGAGACGCGATGCAGGTCTTCCGCCAGCCGCTCGAGGTCCCAGGTGAAATCGACGGTCGCGCCGCTCGGTTCGTCGAGCATGTGGACGTAGCGGGTGAGGATCGCGAACCGGTCCTCCTCCGCCAGGCCCAGCTCGCGGTAGATGCGGAACATCGAACCTTCCGGCTTGACCCCCATCAGCCAGTGGATGCAGCCGTCGACGGTGTAGGGGCCGCGCTTCCAGGCGGTGCAGACCCCGCCGGGCGTCGAGTGGCGTTCGAAGATCCGGACGCGCCAGCCGTTCATCCGGGCGTAGCAACCGGTCGCCAGGCCGGCCAGCCCGCCGCCGATGACGATCATCGTCTTCTCGGCCATCGCGCACCTCCCCGGCCCGCGCCGTCGCGGCACCGGCGGGAGGATGCCGCGGCGGCGGTGCGGCGCGCAACCCCGGAGGATCCGGCCCGGAGGATCCGGCCGCGGGCCGGATGCGCAGGGTGCGATCTTGCGGTACGCTGATGCAGCGCGGCGAGTGCGGGCGCCGCCGGGTTCCGGGAGGGTCGAGGGAGGAACGACGATGGCATGGTTTCGGGCGGGCTGGCGCATGGCGTTGCTCGCGGGCTGGTCGGTGGCGTGCGGTCACGACTGGACGCTCCGCGGCGACGCGAGCGACGTCGTGGTGGACGACGGTGCGGGTCCGCCCGACGGCTCGGACGCGGACGCCGACGGCGGGTGCGCCCCGCCGCGCATCGATTGCGGGGGGATGTGCGTGGACCCGGCGACCGATCCGGCCCACTGCGGCGAGTGCTGGCGGGTCTGCGATCCTCCGAACGGTCGTGGCGCCTGCACGGCCGGCGAATGCCGGGTGACTTGTGATCCGGGCTGGATCGATGCCGATGGCGCGGCGGCGAACGGTTGCGAGTACTTCTGCACGCCCGCGGGGGACGCGGAGTTCCCGGATCGCACGTGTGCCAACGGCCTGGACGACGACTGCGACACGCGCGCCGACGCCGCGGATCGCGACTGCGCGGCATGCGTGCCCGAGTTCTGCAACTCGCTCGATGATGACTGCGACGGGCTCACCGACGAGGACTTCGACCTCGACTTCGACCCGCTCCACTGCGGCGCCTGCAACCATGCCTGTCCGCGGCGCCCGCACGCCGGTCCGGCCTGCACGCTGGGCGGTTGCGACGTCGCATGCGCGCCCGGCTGGGCCGACGCCGACCGCAATCCGGCCAACGGCTGCGAGGCCCCTTGCGTGCCGGTGTCGGATGCGGTCGAGGCCGCCTGCGACGGGCGCGACGACGACTGCGACGGGCTGACCGACGAGGAGTGGCGGCCGACCGGGTTCTGCGGCGTCTCGCTCTGCACGCGCAGCGAACTGTGCTACCACGGCGAGGAGGTCTGCCGCCCGCGCCCGCCCCCCGCCGCGCTCGACACGACCTGCGACGGTATCGACGACGACTGCGACGGCCTGACCGACGACGAGGCGGACTGCGCCTGCACCGGCGACGAGGACTGCGACGACTCGAACCCCTGCACCGTGGACGACTGCGGCCCCGATGCGGTATGCCGCATCACGGCCGTCGCTGACGGCACGAGCTGTCCGGCGGGGCGCTGCTGCGGCCGGGCCTGCGTGGGCGACACGAGCGAGACGTGCAACGGGCGCGACGACGATTGCGACGGCTCGACCGACGAGGGCTTCCCTTGCCTCGCGGGTGCCGAGGTGTCCTGCGTGACGTCGTGCGGCAGCGCGGGGTCCGGCCGGTGCACCGCCGCCTGCGCCTTGCCGAGCGGTCTGGACTGCTGGCCACCCGGCGAGACGTGCAACGGCCTGGACGACAACTGCGACGGCAGGTGCGACGACGGCTTCGCGTGCTGCCTCGGCGCGACGCGCGCGTGCGACGCCGGGAGCGGCGCCGAGGGGGTCCAGAGTTGCGGGCCGGGCTGCACCTGGAGCGCCTGCACCGCCACGACCGACCCGTGCAACGGAGAGGACGACGACCGCGACACACGCTGCGACCAGGAGTTCGAGTGCTGCCGCGGGGCGACGGACTGGCGCGCCTGCCCATGCGGCGGCAGCGAGTTCCGCACCTGCGACGAGACGTGCGCCTGGGGTCCCTTCGGCGGATGTCCTGCGGCCGAATGCACCCCGGGCAGGAGCGAGCCGTGCGAGACGTGGTGCGGATCCCTCGGACGCCGGTTCTGCGAACCGAGCTGCACCTGGGGCGCCTGCGCGCCGTCCGCGGAGACGTGCAACGGAGTGGACGACGACTGCAACGGATGGCCGGACGACGGCTTCGAGTGTCCGGCGGGCACCGTCGCAGGTTGCACGAACGGTTGCGGCCGTCCGGGCTCCCGGAGCTGCGATTCGTCCTGCACCTGGGGCCCCTGCCTTCCGGCGGGAACGAGCGTCCTCTGCTTTGTCTGCGCGGAGGACCCCTACTACCTCCCCTCCTCGGCCCCCTACTGCGGCGAACTGTCGCTGACCGACTGCAGCTTCGTGGATGCCACGCGCGTCACGGACTACGCCTGCATCGAGACGCTCGACTCGTGGCGCAGGACGTATTGCTGCCCGTGAGACGGAGCGTCGGGCGGCGGGGCCGCGGCGCACCCACCGCCTCCGCGCCGGTCCTTGACAAGGGCGGCAGGCCGCGGTGTTGATCCGCCGATGCCGTTGTTCCGCCGGCCGGACGGGGTGTTGCTGCGCGACGTGCCGCCGGTGCGGGCGATCATGCCCTACCTGATGCGCGGGCGGAACGAGAGCGTCGTGTACCACGAGACGTACCTGGACCTGACGCGGACGCTGCCCTGGCTCGACGCGTGGAACGCGGCGCGGCCGGCGGGCCCGAAGGCGACGCTGTTCCATCTCTTCCTGTGGGGCTGCGCGAAGGCGTTGCACGAACGGCCGGGCCTGAACCGGTTCGTGAGCAACGGCCGGATCTACCAGCGCCGCGGCGTCTTCCTCTCGTTCGCGGCGAAGAAGGGCTTCCGGGACGACACGCCGCTGGCGACGATCAAGCTGGAGTTCCCCAAGGACGAGCCGTTCGAGACGTGCGTGGCGCGGCTGGCGGGCGGCATCCGGGAGGGGCGGAGCGACCGGCTCCGGCCGGTGGACAAGGAGACGCGGTTTTTCACGCGCTTCCCGGGGTGGCTGCTGCGGCTCGCGATCGGTCTGGCGCGGTTCCTGGACCGTCACAACCTGCTGCCCTACGCGATGATGCGGCACGACCCGTTCTACGCCAGCCTGTTCGCGGCCAACCTGGGCTCGGTCGGGATCGACAACACGTTCCACCACCTCTACGAGTACGGGACGGTGAGCCTGTTCGGGGTGCTGGGCAAGGTGGGGCCGCGGGTGGTGGTCGGCGCCGACGGCCGTCCGGAGGTGCGGACGCAGGTGCAGGTGCGGTGGGCCTTCGACGAGCGGATCAACGACGGGTTGTACTGCGCCGGGTCCCTGCGCATCGCGGCGGAGGTCGTGGAAGATCCGGAGCGGGCGGTGGGACCGCCGGGGGCGGCGTCCGGCGGGGGAGAAGGGAAGGGCTCGGGATGAACGACAAGGCCGGGACGATCCTGGATTTCATCGGTAACACGCCGCTCCTGCGGATGGCGCGCCTGGCCCCGGGACCGATCCTGGCCAAGGCGGAGTTCCTCAACCCCGGTGGGAGCATCAAGGACCGGGTCGCGCTGCACATCCTGCGCCGGGCGCGGGAGAGCGGGGCCCTCAAACCGGACGACGTGATCGTGGAGGCGACGTCCGGGAACACCGGGATCGGGATCACGCTGGTCGGCACGCAGCTCGGACACCGCGTGATCATCGTGATGCCGGAGAACATGAGCGAGGAACGGAAGAAGATCATCCGGGCGCTGGGCGCCGAGCTGGTGCTGACGCCGGCGGAGGAGAACCTGCCGGGGTGCCTGAAGAAGGTGGACGAGCTGCGGCGGACCCTGCCGAACGTGTTCGTCCCGGGGCAGTTCGTCAATCCCGACAACCCGGACGCGCACTACCGGTTCACGGGACCGGAACTGTGGCGGCAGGCGGGGGAGAGAATCGATGTGTTCGTGGCCGGCGTGGGGAGCGGAGGCACGCTGATGGGCGTGGGACGCTACCTCCGCGAACGGAACCCGAAGGTCGAGATCGTGGCGGTGGAGCCGAAGAACTCCGCCGCGCTGCTCGGGAGGGAGCCCGGGCTCCACATGATCCAGGGGATCGGCGACGGTTTCGTCCCGGACGTGGTGGACCGCAAGGCGATCGACATGGTGATGACGGTCACGGACGAGGACGCGGTGGAGATGACCCGGCGCATCGCGCAGGTCGAGGGGGTGCTGGTGGGGACGTCGTCCGGGGCGAACGTCTGGTGCGCGGCACACTTCGCGGACGGGAAACGCGTGGTGGCCACCGTGCTGCCGGACCGGGCGGAGCGGTACTTCTCGACGGCGCTGATCTGAGCCGGCCTCAGCGGTACAGCACGAACGAACGGAACTCGGCGGTCTCGTTGTAGACGCGCATGCCGCCGGAACCGTCGAGCGACCAGCGGTCGCCGGACGGCACCGCGTAGGAGAACTCCGTCGACTCGCCGGCGGCGTTGTCGAACGAGCAACGCAGGGACGCCCCGTCCCAGGTCACCCGGATGCGGCGCTCCAGATCGCGCGCCCGCGAGGTCGCCTCGACCGTCCCCCCCGTTCCCGCGACGCGGTTGACATATGTGCCGCCGGAGAAACGCCAGAAGGCGAGCGTCCTCGAGTCCCACTCGAACGCGCAGAACCAGAAGTAGCCCGACTGCACCCCGACCAGCACGCCGGCGTAGTTGCGGTCGGCCCGCTCCGACCCGGCCGGGACGAAACGGACTTCGACGGCGTACGGCGACGAGGCGGCCAGGTCGAGCCAGCGGTTGTGGCCGGCCGGGGCCGAACTGCCGGTGACGACGTCGGGGGCAGCCGTCCACGTGCCGCCGTCGGTGTCCCAACTCCAGGTTGTCGTCGGGCCGCCCGCCCAGAACGCGTCGAACGCCTCGATGCCGCTCAGCAGCCCCGGATTGCCGGCCGCCTCGCAGGCGTCACCCAGACCGTCGTGGTCGGCGTCGGCCTGCGTCGGATTGTGCCAGGTCGGACAGTTGTCGCACGCGTCATCGACCGTGTCGCCGTCCTCGTCGTGGCCGACCGGAGCGGGGCAGATCGGACCAGCATCGGCGTCGGCGTCGGCGTCGGCGTCGGCGTCGGCGTCGGCGGCGGTTGGGAACCTCGGCGTCGCAGGGTGGGCGGAGAGGCCGCCGGCGGTGGTTGTGTCGGGGAAGCACGGTCGGGTAGGATCGAGGCTGCGTGGCGCGATGCGGCCGCGGAGGCGCATTTCCCGGGGGGCAGGACGGAGGCGATCCGACCGATGTCGCGATTCCGAACGCTGACCGACCCGGAAACGGCGCGCGAGCTGGTGCGCAACGTGCGCGAGGGGATCTACATCACGGACGTCCAGGGCCGCATCCTCGACGCGAACCCGGCGTTCCTCGACCTGTTCGGCTTCCCGTCGGTCGAGGCGTTGCAGCGGACGAGCGCCAAGGAACTGGTGGTCGACATGTCGCGCCGGCTGGAGGAACTGGCGCTGCTCGAGAAGCAGTTCGTGGTGCGGGACTTCGAGCTGCAGGTCCGGCGGACGGACGGGGCCGTCCTGACCGTGCTCGATTCGTGCTACGCGGTGCAGGACCCGGACACGGGGGACACGCTGTTCCACGGGATCCTGATCGACATCACGCGCCGGAAGGAGATGGAGAGCCGGCTGCACGAGCTGACGGTGCGGGACCCGCTCACGGGCTGCTACAACCGGCGGCATCTGTCCGAGCTGGAGGAGCGGCTGGAGCGGGAGGACGTGGAGTGGGGGGTGGTGCTGGTCGACATCAACGACTTCCGCGCGTACAACGACCGCCACGGCCACCCGGCGGGGGACCGGGCGCTGGTGGAGACCGCGCGCTTCCTCGACCGGCACGTGCGCGCGACGAGCGACGCGGTGTTCCGGATGGGGGGCGACGAGTTCATGATCCTGTTGTCGGAGGGGGCGCCGACGGCGACGATCCACATCGTCCAGCGCCTCAAGGAGCCGACGGTCGGGTGCCCTCCGGTGTCGTTCTCCATCGGGTGGGCGGTGCGCAAGCCGCGGGAGCGGCTGTCGCAGACGATCGCGCGCGCCGACCGGGACCTGATCCTGGTCCGGGTGCGCGAGCGGGCTCCGGAGGAGGAGCGGCGGTTGCAGAAGTAGGAGTTCGAGAGGCACGGTGTCCGCGTCGTGCCGGCGTCGCGGCCGCCGGCGTCGCCGCGGGGAAGGAGCCGGCGGCGCCTGGGCCGCCCGCGATCCTCGTGCTAGGCTCGGGCTGCGGGAGGAAGCCGATGGATCACCGTGTCCGCGCCGCGTTCCGGTGTCTCGCCGTGCTGCTGCTGTTCGTCGCGCCGCCCGGGGGCTGCGATTGCGGGGGCGGGGGGACGGCGCCCGGCGAGACGTGCATGACGAGCGCCGACTGCACGACGCCGGGCGCGGTCTGCATCGGGGGCCGGTGCGTCGTCCCCGACGGCGGGGGCGAGGCCGACGTCGAGCCGCCGGACGAGGGGGGCGGGGCGGACGAGGGGGCGGGGGAGACCTGTCCGGGGCGGACGTGCGGCGACGCCTGCTGCGAACCGGGCCAGCTCTGCCGCGGCGGGGTCTGCTGCGACTCCAGTCGCGTGTGCGGGAGCGATGGGTGCTGCGGCGACGACGAGGTGTGCGTCGATGGCGAATGCCGCCTCGACTGCGGCGACGAACCGCCGTGCGGCGACGTCTGCTGCGGCGACGGCGAGGTCTGCCACGCCGGCGGATGCACCGTCCCGGGCGACCCGTGCGACGACCCGTACGACTGCCCCGCGGACATGTACTGCGAGCCGACGATCGGCCGGTGTCTCCCGCGCGGCGGGATCGATGAGACCTGCGAGTACCGGCCGCCGACGGGGGTGTTCACGCCGCAGGTCGAGTGGACGTGGAGCGGCAGCGCGGTGGAGCCGGCGCACGACCAGGTGATGATGCAGCCGATCGTCGTGCCCCTCACCGACGACAACGGCGACGGGGCCATCGACGAACGGGACGTGCCGGACGTGGTGTTCCACACCTTCTCGGCGGCGACGGGGTACCAGCGCAACGGCGTGCTGCGGGCGGTCCACGGCGACGGGAGCGGCTCGATCTTCGACGTGACCGATCCGGCGTACCGGACCCGGCCGGACTCGAGCCTGGCGGCGGCCGACATCGATGGCGACGGTCGCGTGGAGATCGTGACCTGTTCGCCGATCGACGTGCAGGGTGTGCTGGCCTTCGAGAACGACGGGACGTTCCGGTGGCATGCGACGGGCGGGCCGCTCTGCCGGGCCGCGGCGCCGGCGATCGGCGACGTGGACGGCGACGGCCAGGTCGAGATCGCGATCGGACGCGGCCTGCTGCGGGGGACGGACGGGTCGGTGATCTGGCGCGACACGACGCATCCCCTGGCGACCGGCTCGGGCGAGGACGCCGGCGGCGACTTCTCCACGCTGGCCGACATGGACGGCGACGGGCGGCTCGAACTGGTGGCCGGGACGACGCTGTACGACACGGACGGGACGGTGCTGTGGGACGCGGGACTCCCGACCGGGTATCCGGCCGTGGGAGACCTGGACCTCGACGGGAGTCCCGATGTGGTGGTCGTGCAATCGCGCGGCTCCGGGGTCGGCTCGACGTGGAACGACCGGCCCCACCACCTCCAGGCGTTCCGGGCGGACGGGACGGTGCTGTGGGGCCCGGTGGACCTCAACCAGGGGTGGCCGACGCCCGACGGGCCGGCCGGCGGCGGTCCGCCGACGATCGCGGACTTCGACGGCGACGGACGGCCGGAGGTCGCGGCGGCCGGCGGGTACGGCTACGTGATCTTCGAAGGGGAGGACGGGCGGCCGCTGTGGTTCATGGAGACGATCGACCGCTCCAGCCGCTGCACGGGATCGAGCGTGTTCGACTTCGAGGGCGACGGGGCGGCGGAGGCGGTGTACGGGGACGAGTACCACCTCCACGTGTACCGGGGCGCGGACGGGTTCGAGTTGTTCACGACGTGCAACACCAGCGCCACGCACTGGGAGTACCCGGTGATCGTGGACGTGGACAACGACCAGCATGCCGAGATCGTGATCGCCCGCAACAACTACAATCCGGCGTTCGTCTGCGACGACGGCTCGCGGGGGCCGACGGGGATCGCCGTGATCGGCGACCTGGCGAACAACTGGGTGCGGACGAGGCGGATCTGGAACCAGCACACCTACCACGTGACGAACGTCGAGGAGAACGGGACGGTGCCGCGGGCGGAACGGCGGAACTGGACCGTGCCGGGGCTGAACAACTTCCGGCAGAACGTGCAGCCCGAGGGGCTGTTCGCGGCACCCGACTTGGTCGTGGCGCGGGTGGTGGTGGACGAGAGAGGCTGCGCCGACCACCTCGGGCTCGCCGCCTGGATCACCAACCGCGGCGCGGCGGGCGCCCCGGCGGGGATTCCGGTGGCGTTCTACGAGGGAGACCCGTCGGCCGGCGGCGTGCTGCTCGGCGTCGTGCCCACGCCGACCCCGATCCTGCCGGGCGCCTCGGTCCGCGTGGCGCTCGACGCGCCCGTCGGGGAAGCCCGCGTGGGGGAGACGATCCGCTACTGGGTCGTGGTGGACGACGACGGGACGGGCGCGCCGTCGGGGGCGATGCACGAGTGCCGGGACGACAACAACGGGTACGGTCCGGTCGAGGGGGAATGCCCGCGGATCGGGTAGCGAACCGCGGACGACGACGCGCCCACGCCTGCGACCGCGACAGCGGGCGCGCTCACGCTCACGCTCACGACCACGATCACGCTCACGACCACGATCACGACCACGCTCACGCTCACGCTCACGACCAGGACCACGCTCACGCTCACGATCACGACCACGACCACGATCACGCTCACGATCACGCTCACGACCGCGATTGGGATCCGGATGGCTACTCGGGACGGATGCGCAGAAGGGCGGAGCCCATGGCGTCGTCGACGCCGTCTTCCGCGTAGACGACGACGTGGTGGTCGCGACGGCGCGTATCGGGGGGCACGACGAAGGAGAGGCCGAAGCCGCCCCCTTCGTACGGGACGTCGGCGGACCAGACGACCTTGTCGTTGGCCGATGCGTGGTTGGCCATGACGGTTTCGCGCCAGTCGGGGTCCGCCAAGCTCCAGGGCTCGATCGGGCGCGCCAACTCGGTGCGCTCGATCTCGAAGGAGACGTGGGCCGTGCCGGCCGGAGGTCCGTGCACCTGGGCGCAGAGGCGCGCGACGCGTCCCGGCGCCAGCCGGTCGTTCTCCACCGCGACATCGACCGTGCCGCGCGGCCAGGGCAGCTCCATGCCGGGGTCGCCGAGGAGGGTGTACATGTGGAGGTGGGCCGGGGGCAGCCCGGCCATCTCCTCGGCGGTGAGCTGGAGGGAGGACAGGTCGTCCAGGAAGTCGCGCAGGTCGTCGTGGTGCTCGAGCATCGCGCGCTTGGCGCGACGGAACAGCTCTCCGAGCGTGCGGGGCCGCTCGGACAGCGCGATGCGTTCGATCTCGCGGATGAAGATCATGTTCGAGTACGGGTGGGAGATCTCGGTCGAGGCGAGAACGGCGGGGGAGGAGCCGGGCTCGCGGAGGATCCGTTCGGAGATCGAGTCGCCGGTGTCGAAGGAGCCGGTGGAGCAGGCGATGAAGACGAGGAGCGGCGGGCGGTGCGCGATCTCGATGTCCGCCAGGCGGGCGGTGTCGAAGATCGGGCCGCTGGGACCGCCGTCCCACGAGACGTCGGCGAAACCGGACGGAGAGCCGTGCCCGATGTAGCTCATCAGGAAGCCGCCGCCGTTCAGGTAGGCGTAGACACGGTCGCTGAACCGGTCGGGCGGGTAAGTGTACGGGGAGGACGGGGCGGCGTAGGTGAAGGTGACGGACCATTCGGGAGGCACTTCGCCGATGACGCGCATGCCGACGTCGAGGAGGATGTCGTCGAGGAGGTCGCCGAAGCCGCCCTCGCTCGCGAACACGTGGAGTCGCCGGTTCCACGGGCCCGGTTCGTAGCGCGTCTCGTCGTCGATCACCGCGGCGACCCACCGCTGCGCGTCGGCGGGAACGCGGAAGGGGGCCCGGCCGATCGCGGCATCGGGGAGGGCGTCGTCGTCCAGGTCGACGAAGACGTTGTCGGAGGTAATCGCGGCGACCCAGCCTCCCGGGTCGGGCCAGGCGGCAGTGGGGACGACGGCCGGGTCGCCGTCCCACGATTCGCCGGCGTCGCCGAACAGCAGGACGTGCAGCTCGCGCTCGGGGTCGAGCGCGGCGCGGCGGGCGGCGACGAGGTGGCGGAGCCGGGCGGCGTAGCCGGCGGTGTCGGGACGGCCGGTGCCGTCGTCGAGGGCCGCGGACACCGGGAGGACCTCGACGGTGTGGCCGCCCGCGGCGCGGTGGCCGGCGAGGGCGTTCGCCGCATCGAGGAGCGGGTCGGCCGAGACGATCAGGTAGTCGACCGCGGCCGGCGGGTCGAGCGGAGTCGGCGGTTCCACCGGGTCCGGAGCGTACGAACAGTCGGGGGGCGCGGTGTCGAGGGGGACGTCTTCGAGGGCGTCGGCATCGGCGTCGGCGTCGGCGCCGATCTCGGCGGGCGAGTCGCCCGCGTCGCCGTCGACGAGCGTGACGTCGCAGGCGGAGACGAGAAGGGCCCACGGGACGATGCGGACCGCCATCGCGGCCGGACGAGTCATCGCCGGCAGACTAGCACGGCGCGGTTGCCGCGTCCGCATCGGCCAGCGCCTGCTCCACGGTACGGACCTGCAGCAGGGGGTGGAGGATGTTGCGCCGGTAGCAGGAAAGGGTCGCCGCGTGCCATTCCGGTTTCGCCGCGGCGCAGGCGTCCTCGACGATCACGGCGCGGAAGTCGTGGCAGACCGCGTCGAACGCGGTGGCGAGGACGCAGAAGTTCGTGGCGATGCCGGCGACGAGGACGGTGTCGACGCCGCGGGTGCGGAGAGTCTGATCGAAGTCGGTCTTGAAGAAGGCGGAAAAGCGGCGCTTGCGGAGAACCTCGTCGCCGGGACGACGGTGGAGCTCGGGGATCGGGTCGGCGCCGGGGGTGCCGCGCAGGGCGTGGGGTCTCATCCGGCCGCCGAAGAGGAAGTCGCCGGGGAGGAACGAGTCGCAGGCGAAGCAGACGTGCCAGCCGCGGTCGTGGGCGGCGTCGAGCAAACGGTTGATCGCGGGGACGACGGCGAGGGCGGCGCGCGACATCGGCGAGTCGGGCTCGCCGTGGATGTTGTCGACCAGCATGTCGACGACGACGATGGCGGGCTTCATCGGTCACTCCGTGGCCGGGACCCGGGTCTCGCCGTCCGGTTCGGCGCCGGCCGCCGCCGGGGGCCCGCCGTCCGCCGTCGCCGCCTCGGGCCGCACGGGCCCGTCCGGCTCGCCGAAGGCGACCCCGCGGACGTCGTTCTCCTCGCCTTCGATCGAGGACTCGCCGAGGATGCGCAGGGAGTGCACGACGTTCGCGTCGCCGCGGATCCGGAGGTTCCCGCGGACGACGGTGCGGTCGATGCCGGCGCCCTGCACGAGGTTGCCGTTGCCTTCGACGACCAGGTCGCCGCGGTAGACGCCGGCCGCGATCACGCGCTGGGCGCCGTGGCCGGTGACGGGCGCGAGTTCGCCGGCGGGCGGCGGCGGTCCTCCCTCGCGCGAGCGGTGGGGCACGGGACCCGGCGGAGGCCCGACGGCCGGACCGTAGCCGCAGGAAGCGAGGGCGAGGCAGGTCGCGCAGAGGAGGACGTGGCGTCGCATGGCGGGTCCTTTCAGCGGTTCGGCGCGCCGGACGTGTCGTCCGGCGGCGGGCGCATCGAATCAAGGTCGATCTCGATGAACGACGTCCGGCCGAGGGGCGGGTCGGGGTCGGCGGCGGGTTCGAGCTGGATGTCGGTGAGGGAAATGCGTGTCTCGCGCTCGGCGTCGGGCGGGGCGGGCGGCGTGCCGCCGGGCGTCCGGGTCCCGGTCTCGATCAGGAGGGCGCGCGCGGCGGCCTCGTCGGCGGCGCGTTCGGCTT
>JAAZOP010000631.1 GCA_012797735.1 Myxococcales bacterium | reverse complement strand
GCAGGCGCGGCGGCGGGCGGCCCGGCGCCGGCGGTGGGCGGGTGGCGTCGCTGGGTTCCGCCGGCGGTGGCGGCGCTGCTGGCGAGCCTGGTCACCGCGGGCGTGGCGGCGCTGCTGGTGAACATCTACGAGCGGAAGGCCGAGGGGCGCAACCCGTTCTACCGCGTCGTGTCGCTCGACGAGAACACCGACGATCCGGCGCTGTGGGGCAAGAATTTTCCCGACCAGTACGACCTGTACCTGCGCACCACCGACCAGGTGCGCACGCGGTTCGGCGGGAGCGAGGCGCTGCCGCGCTCCCCGACGGCCGACGACCCGCGGCGGGTGGTTTCCCAGGAGCGGATCGAGGAGGACCCGCGGCTCAAGACGATGTGGGCCGGCTACGCGTTCGCCGTGGACTTCCGCGAGGAGCGCGGCCACGCCTACATGCTCGAGGACCAGACGTTCACGCGGCGCCAGGCGGCGGCTCCGCAGCCCGGCACCTGCCTGCACTGCCACGCCTCGGTGTGGGTGCCGTACCGCCAGTTGGGCGGCGGCGACCTCATCCGCGGTTTCGAGGCGATGAACCGGCTGCCGTTCGCCGAGGCGCGCCGGCTGGTCGAACGGCCGATCTCGTGCATCGATTGCCACGACCCGGCGACGATGCAGCTCCGCGTGACGCGGCCGGGGTTCCTCGAGGGGGTCCGCGCGTGGAAGGCGGCGGAGGGGATCGCGGACTACGACGTGAATCGCGACGCCACGCGCCAGGAGATGCGGTCGTTCGTCTGCGGCCAGTGCCACGTCGAGTACTACTTCCGGGGACCGGAGAAACGGCTGGTCTATCCGTGGCGCAACGGGTTGCGGGTCGAGCAGATCTATGCGTACTACGCCGAGGTGGGCCACAAGGACTGGGAGCACGCGTTGAGCGGCGCGCCGGCGCTCAAGGCGCAGCATCCGGAGTTCGAGCTGTGGAACCAGGGGATCCACGCCCGCTCGGGGGTCGCCTGCGCCGACTGTCACATGCCGTACCGTCGGGTCGGGGCGCTCAAGATCAGCGACCACCACGTGCGCAGTCCGGTGTTGAACATCGATCGCGCCTGTCGAACGTGCCATCCGTTCGACGAGGCGGAGTTGCGGGCGCGCGTGGAGACGTTGCAGGAACGGACGTACGGGCTGCGCAACCGCGCGATCGACGCGGTGGTCGCGTTGATCGGCGATCTGGCGGCGGCGCGGGCGGCGGGTTTCCCGGCCGAGCGGCTCGCGCCGGTGCAGGAGTTGCAGCGCCGGGCGCAATTCTACACCGACTTCATCGAGGCGGAGAACTCGACGGGTTTCCACGCCGCGGCGGAGGCGGGGCGGATCCTGGCCGAAGCGATCGATTTCGCCCGGCAGGGCCAGATCCGGCTGCGAGAAATGGGCGCCCCGGTCGCCGCGGCTGCATCGCCCGCCGTCGCGTCGCCGTAGCCCGGCCGCGGCCGGGCGGGCGATCGCGGGGGCGTCGCCCCGCGGGCGGCGTGCGCGACTCAGAACCGGAACCGGCCGCTCTGGAACAGCCGGAGACAGGCATCGACCGCGCCGGGTTCGAACCGCGTCCCGCGATGACTCTGGACCTCCTCGAGGGCGGCATCGATCCCGAGGGCCGGGCGGTACGGGCGGTGCGAGGCCATCGCCTCGACCACGTCGGCCACCGCGAGCACGCGGGATTCGAGCAGCAGCGAGTCGCCGCGCAGGCCGCGGGGATACCCCGAGCCGTCCAGTCGTTCGTGGTGTTCGAGCGTGATGCGGGCGATCGGCCGGTCGAACTCGATCTTGGCCAGGATGTCGTATCCGGCCTGGGCGTGCCCCCGGACCACCTCCATCTCGCTGGGCGACAGGCGACCGGGCTTGCCGAGGATCTCGGCCGGGACCGACAGCTTGCCGATGTCGTGGACCAGGCCGGCGCGGCCGACCGTCTCGACCATGTCGCGGGGCAGGCCGAGTTCCTGGGCCACGGCCGAGGAAAGCAGCGCCACGCGGCGCTGGTGCGCCGCCGTGTACGGATCGCGCGCCTCGACGGCGGACAGCAGCGCCTGGAGGGTGCCGTCGAAGACGCGGCCGGCCTCCGGCCCGGGCGGAGGCGGAATCTGGGACGGACGCGCGCCGGCCGGCGGAGCCGCCGGTGCGGCGCACGAGACCAGTCCTTCCCAGCCGGGCAGGCCGCCCGGCCGGGGCGACAGGCTCAGCGTGGCCTCGACGACGCCGTCCGCCGCGCGGAGCCGCACCGCGTGGTTGGTCAGGCCGCCCTGCACGGCCAGCGCCACCATCACCGCCTTGGCGTCGGCGGGCCGCGCGAACAGGGCATCGACCGCCTTGCCGCGCAGCTCGCGCGCCGAAATCGCCAGCACCCGCTCGACGCCCGCCCCCAGCTCGAGCAGTTGGCCGTCTTCGGAGATCGAGACCAGGAAGCCGCGCGCGAGATTGCCGGCCAACGACAACCGTCCGGGGCTCGCCGACATCCGGCTCGGCGCCGGCGGGCGGTCCGACTCCGCCCGCTTGCGGGCGGCCTCCTCGAGCATGGCCTTCTGTCGCGCGTCGGCCAGTTCCTGCTGCAGTGTCCGGAGCTCGGCCCGCTGCCGGCGTCGCGCCTCCCAGCGCTCGGCGAGCGCCCGGAAGAGCTGGCGCACCTCGTGCGGGTGGAACGGCTTCTGGAGGTACAGGAGCTGTTCCGCCGGCGGCACGCGGCGGGCGATCTCGGCGGGGTCGACGTCGGAGTAGGCGGTGACGATGACGATCTCGATGTCCGGGTCGAGGCTGCGGATCTGCTCGGCGGCCCAGATGCCGTCGGGGCCGGGGGGCATCCGCACGTCGAGGAACGCGACGCAGAACGGCGCCTGGTCGCGCATCGCGCGGCGCACCGCCTCCACGGCTTCCTCGGCCTGCGCGTGGAACACCGCCTCCAGCGGCGGCGGCCGCGGTCGATCGCTGCGGCGTCCGGCCAGCCGCTGCTCGATCTCCCGCAGCCGGAGTTCCAGTTCGCTCACATCGTCGCCGCCGTCGAACAGCTTGCGGTACATCTCGAGCACCGCCAGTTCGTCATCGACGAACAGCGCGCGGCGCGGCACGGTCTCGGTCTCGGTCTCGGTCTCGGTCATCGCGATTCTCCTGCATCCGACGGCCGGTCCGCCGGGAACCAGAGGTGGATCGTCGCTCCTCGTCCCCGGCCGGGGCTCTCGGCGCTCATCCGGCCGCCCATGGCGTTCATCGCATTGGCGCACCAGTGCAATCCGAGTCCCAGGCCGCGGCGGCCGCCGGTGGTGAATCCCCGTTCGAACACCCGCGGCAGGTCGGCCGGGTCGATGCCGTCCCCGTCGTCGGCGACGCGGACGTGCACGATGCGCCGTTCGCGTTCGTACTCCGCGCCCGCCTGGACCGCGACCGTCCCGCGGCTGCGGTCGGCGCGCCGGATCGAAGCCGCGGCATTGTGGAACAGCTCGAGGAGGATCTGGAGGGCGACGGGGCGCGAGGCGCGGATCGTCGAAGCCTCGGCCGGCGCCGGCCGCAGGTCGACGGTCATCCGGTCGCGCTCCTCGGCGGACAGCAGGGCGGCGGCGTCCTCGACGAGCGCGCCCAGCGCGACCGGCTCGAGCGGCCGCGGGGCCCGGGCATAGCGCTCGTTGTACTTGAGGATGTTCTCGATCTCCTCGAGGCGCGCCGCCATCGAGTCCAGGTCGCGACGCAGCTCCACGATCAGCGCCAGGGCCGTCCGGCTGGACAGCGCCAGGAACGCCTCCAGATCCTGCCGTCGTTCCGGCGGCGCGGTGCCGGACTCCACCTCCCGCCGGTACGCCTCGACCTTCTCCGGCGACAAGCGGCGGACGCGCTCGCGCAGCACGTCCAGTTCGCCGGCCAGTGGCGTGAGCAGGTTGCGGACGTTGTGCAGGACCCCTTCGGTCGACTCGGCCATCCCCGCGCGAAACGACTGTTCCTCGAGGCGCCGGCGGGTGTCGGCCAGCTTGTCCATCGCGGTGCGGAACTCCCGCGCCAGGACGCCCAGCTCGTCCGCGCGGTCCGCGCAGCGCACCGGCGCCGGCTCCCCGGAACGCCCGACGGCGACGACGGACGAGGTGATGGCCAGCAGCGGGCGGACGACCACCAGTCGCAGGAAGACGGCCAGGACGCCGACGAGCGCCAGCGCGCCGACGGCGATCGTGGCGAGGGCGAAGGAGGTGACGTCGCGGCCCCGCGCCGAGATGTCCCGCGGTACCACCGCCCGCAGCGCCAGCACCGGACGCCCCGATCGGTCGCGGATCGTCGCATAGCCGTGCAGCCGGTTCGCGTCGAGCGGCTCGACCCGCGTCGCGTCGCGCGTTCCGATCGCCACGACGGCCCGGCGGACGTCCGGCGGTTGCTCCGGCGCGTCGACCGGCCAGACCTCGAACGCCACGTGCGTCTGGTTCGCCAGTTCGGCGACCATTTCGTCCGACAGCAACCGGCCGATCACCAGGGTTCCGGCCGGCGGTCCCGAGAGATCGCTGTGCAGGATCCGACGCGCGCAGGCGAGCAGCGGACCCCGGTCGCTGAGCAGCAGGTCGGTGGTTCCGGCCTTCTCGGACGGGTCGTCGCGCATCCAGCCGAGCAGCGGGTGGTCCGCCGGCCACGCGCCTGCCGGCAGGACATTGATCGACAGCGGAGTCTCGGTGTCGAGCGAGTAGGCCTTGCCCCAGACGACGCGGCCCGCGGGGTCCAGCACGTACAGCGCGTTGAACCCCGCGCTCTGGAACGACGAGTACTGCAGGTTCGTCGTCTCGTACGACGGGCTCTCGCCACGCGCGAACCGCCAGGTGTCGTCCCAGTAGGCCCAGTCGCGGCAGAATCGGTCGAGGTGTTCCAGCTCGCGATCGATCGCGGACGTACAGCGCCGAAGGTCCTGTTCCGCCTCCTGTCGCTCCAGCGCGGAAAACTGCGGGTCGACGACCAGTCGCTGGAGGGCCGTCGCCAACCCCACGCAGGCCAGCACGACGAGCAGCAGGACCAGAATCACCTTGGCGTTGAGCGACATGACGGTCGTCCGCACCCGCGCGGTCTCTCTCCGCGCCGCGCGCGCCGGCAGCGTGGCGTGAAGCGGGACCGGTGTCAAACGAATCCAGCGGGGCGAACGCCGGCTTCGTGCGACGGGCGCCGGTTGACCGGAAGCGGTTTCCAGCGCATTGTCTTGGTTGGCGCGTCGCCGGCCCATCCGCCGTCCCCATCCGCCGCGCCAGGAGGCTGCGCATGAACTTCCCCCCTGCATCGTCCGGATCGATCCGCGCACCGGGCGGCGCGACCGGGCTGTTGGCCGCCGGCGCGCTCGCCCTGACCGTCCCCGCCTGCTTCATCCCGGCGGACGGCTACGCGACCTATCCCACGGGCGGCACGACGTCCACCGGGGCCATCGCCATCGGCGGCTGCCCGTGCGACACGACGTACGGCTGCGAAGGCTGCTGGTGCGAGCCGGCGTCCGAATGTCTCGCGGCCGGGTCCTGCGCCTGCGACCGCACCTACGGTTGCGACGGCTGCCCGTGCGAACCGGCTTCGGAATGCCAGGCCAGTTGCCCGTGCGACACGACGTACGGCTGTGACAACTGCTACTGCGAGCCGGCCTCGGAGTGCGCGGCGCGGACCTGCCCCTGCGACCGGACGTACGGCTGCGACAACTGCCCGTGCGAGCCGGCCTCGGAGTGCGCGGCGCGGACCTGTCCCTGCGACACGACCTGGGGCTGCGACAACTGCTACTGCGAGCCGCCGTCCGAGTGCCAGGGCGGGCGATGCCCGTGCGACACGACATACGGTTGCGACAACTGTCCCTGCGAGCCGGCCTCGGAGT
>JAAZOP010000630.1 GCA_012797735.1 Myxococcales bacterium | reverse complement strand
CCGCCCGCGCGGCCGGCCTCGGCCGCCGGTGCTCGAGCGTTTCACGGCGCGTCCTCCGTCGCGGTGCAGTCCGGCGTCCCCGGGGCGACGCGCAACACGCGCCCGTCCTCCAGCCCGACGAGCAGCGTCGCGCCGGCCAGGGCCGGGCGGCTCTCGATCGGCAACCCCACGTTGAACCGCCACAGCTCCCGCGCCGCCGTCGCCGGATCCTCCACCGGCGGCCCGACCCGATCGGGATACGCCAGCTCGTAGAGGAAGCCGTCGCGGTCGGCGACGACGACGTGCGCCGCACCGGCGTCCGGCGTCGCCGGTCGCAGCGGGAGCGGCTCCGCCAGCACCGCCGCCGGGACTGCGTGCCGGAAGCGCAGCACGCCGGTCTCCGGCCCCAGCCCGGCGAGCGCCCCGTCGGCGACCGGCACGAGCACCGTGCCGTCCGTTCCTTCCGCCGGCCGGCCGCGCACCAGTTCGCCCACGCTCGTCTCCCACCTCGGGACGCCCCCCGGAAGGCCGAAGCCGTAGACGCGGCCGTAGAGGGTGGCGACGACCACCGCGCCGGACCGCAACTCCAGCACGCCGCCCTCGACGCCGCCCACCACCCAGCGCCGCCACCGCTCCTCGCCGGTCTCGGCGTCGAACCCGTGCACCTGACGGTCCAGCCCGGCGGCGACGAGGGTGGTGCCGGACAGCGCGAGCCGGCCCGGGAACGGCCCCGGGGCCGGGTGCGTCCAGGCCACGGCGCCGCACCGGGCGACCGCGGACACGCCTCGCCCGGCGACGAACGCCGTTCCGGCCCACGGGCTCCACTCGACGGGACCGCACATCCCCGCCTCGCACGGCCGTACGACCCGCCAGCGCTCGCGGCCGTCGGCGGGGTCGAGCGCGGCGAGAGTGCCGTCGTCGCAGCGGGCGAAGATCGCGTCGCCGGGCGCCGGCAGCGGCGGGTTGGACAGCGGGGCCTCGCAGGACCATCTCCAGCGAAGCGTTCCGTCGGGAGCGAACGCGGAGAGGGTGCCGTCGAGCGCCGCGACGAGGATCAGATCGTCGGCGCAGCCGCAGTCGTCGGACCGTCGCTCGTCGCACGATCCCGCCAGGACGACGACCGGGGCGCGGACCGCGCCGGTGACCCGGAACTCGGCGATCGGCCGCGGCGCCCAGGGCTCGCGCCACGCCGCGCGCTCCGGGAACCGTTCTTCGGGAACCCCCGGCGGCGCGACCGGCGGCGCGCTCGCGGCCGGCGGCGGATCGAAGGGGAGCCGGCGGTGTGCCGGGCGCACCGGCGCGCACCCCGCGACGGCGAGGACGAGCAGCAGCGTCGCGCGCGGGCAGCGCGTCACCAGCAGTCCGTCACCTTGGCGTTGCCGCCCGGCGTGATCGTGACGGTCCGGGAGCTGTTGAGGCCCTGACCCGGGTTGGCGAAGACCAGGCGGTACGTGCCGGCCGGCAGTTCGATCGAGAAGGGCGTTCCGCGCGTCCCGAAGCCGGGAATCGCCACCGTGGCATACGGGTCGCAGCGCACGGCAAGCCGGCCGGTGCCGCCCGGAGGAGGAGGAGGAGGAGGAGGAGCCCCACCGGCATCGCGGTCGCGGGGTCCGATACCGCCGGCCCGCGCCAGCGCGATCGGCGTCTCGACGACGATGCGATCCGGTTGCCCCGCCAGCGGCCGGAACACGCGCCGGAAGGTCTCGTAGGACCGCTTGGTGACCTCGATCCGCACTTCGCCGTCCACCAGCTTCGCGCGTCGCCGCAACTCCACCTCCGGCTGGTAGGCGATCGGCCCCTCGTTGTTGATCTTCAGCTCCGCGCCGGGCTCCATCACCGTGAGCGTCACCCAGACCTCGCCCTCGGCCAGCGGCCGGATGTAGTTGTTGGCGAGGTCGATGGTCCAGCCGTCGCCGTAGCTGCCGACGGGAGCGAGGCGATCCTCGGGCAGGCCGATCGAGAACTCGTCGGCGAGGTACTCGGGATGCTCCAGCCGCAGGATGTGGTCGCCGGCGGCGACGCGCGAGACGGGGAAGTCGCCGGGGTTGGGGTTGCGGTTCTCCAGCGCGAACTGGTCGTCGAGGAACACCTTCATGCCGGGGGGGACGCCGGCGAACAGCAGCGTG
>JAAZOP010000629.1 GCA_012797735.1 Myxococcales bacterium | reverse complement strand
CGGCCGGCGACGCGACCGCCCCCGGCGGCTCGGCGGGCCGCGCCGAGACCGCGGTGGCCGACGCGCTGGCCGCCCCCGACGACGCCCGCGCCGTCGATGCCATCCTCCGCCTGTACCAGCTCGACGATCTGATCGGCTTCGAGCGTTTCGGCCGGGCGCTCGAGCGGATCGCCGCCGCGCGGCGGCTCCACCCCTCCGCGGCGCTGCTGATCCGCTATCTGCAGGCGAGTCTCGAGCGGCGGCGGGCCGGCACGGCGGCGGCCGGGCCGCGGTTCGCGGAGCAGGGTTTCGTGCAGCGCTGGAGCGTGGTCGGGCCGTTCGACAACGAGGGGCGCAAGGGGACCTCGACGGCCTACGATCCCGAATCCGAAACGCTCGACCCGGCGATCCTGGAGCACACGTACGAGGGCAAGGAGCGTCCGGTATCGTGGCTGCCGGCGGAAGCCCACCTGGCGCGGGTGCCGCTCCAGCGCTGGCTCTATCCGATCTACAACACCTGCGCGTACGCGTACGCGACGGTTCGCGTGGCGCGACCGACCGCCGCGCGGCTGTGGGCGGGCGCCGACGGGTCGCTCGCGGTCTGGGTGGGCGGCCGCCCGGCGCTCGCCGCCGACAAGTACTACTCGGCCTTCCCGGACCGCTTCGCGGCCGACGTGCGCCTGCCGGCGGGCGCGGTCCCGCTGCTGGTCAAGGTGTGCGGCGAGCGCAGCGGCATGGCGTTCTACCTGCGCGTGACGGACCCGAGCGGGCGGCCGCTGCGCGGGGCGACGTTCGCGCCGCGGCTGCCGGAAGGCGCGACCCCGGCGGCGCTGGCATCGGACCCCGTGCGCGTGCCGACGGCGTACGAGGAACTGCTGTCGCGGGGCGAGGCGGCCGAGGCCACGGCGGCCGAGCAGCTCGTCGCCGGACGCACGCTGCATCTCTCGGGGATGATCGACGCGACCGACAACGCCGCCCAGAAGCTGCTCGAGCGTGCGGTGGAACGCGCGCCGGACGCGGAGGCGTACTACTGGCTGATGCGAGCCGGCACCGACGCGGTGAAGTCGGCCCGCGCCGCCGACGCGCTCGTGCTGCTGGGCGACGACGACCCGTTCCTGCTGTCCGAGGCGGCGGCGCGGCGGCTGTCGTCGGTGTCGGTGCGCGCCGCGGACGGTCCGTCCCGACGCGCCCTGGAACTGCCGGGCGGCGCCGACGACCCGAACGCGGTTGTGGCGCGGGGGACGGTGCTGCGGAGCCGCAACATGGCCGGCGCGTGCTCGGAACTGCTCGCCGGGTGGCTGGCGACGCACGAGGCGGTCCCGGCGGTGCTCCGGCAGCAGCGCGTCTGTCTGGACGCCGAGTCGCGCGCCGTGGAGGCCGCGGCGCTCGACGACCGCCTGGCGGCCGCGGACAGGTCGGACGCCGACTTGCGCCTGCCGCGGCTGCGCCGGCTGGCGGCCCGCGGCGAGACCGAGGCGGTGCGGGCCCTGGGCCGGGAGCTGGTCGAGGACTTCCCGGACGACCTCTCCACCCTCCAGGCCGTCGCCGCCCAACTCCAGGTCGCCGGCGCCCTCGAGGACGCGCTCGATCTCCTCCGCCGGCTGGCCACGGAGTGCCCGCAGAACCCCCAACTGCACCACACGCTCGGCCGGCTGCTCGAAGACCACGGCCGGCGGGACGAGGCGCTGGACCCCTACCGCCGGGCCCTCGAGCTCGAACCCCAGAACCAGCCCCTCGCCCAGTACCTCGACTTCCTCGAGCAGCGCGAGAGCATGGAGCGGCGGTGGGCGGTCGATTTCGACGCCATCGCGCCGCAGGTCGCCGAGGCCCGCCGCGCGCTCGAGACCGCGACGCCGGCGGAGCGCGAGAAACTGCGCAAGGGCCGGGACCTGTTCCGGCAGCAGGTCGACCAGATCCACGCCAATGGGCTGTCCAGCCGCTTCGGCCAGTCGTTCACGCTGGTGCAGACCGAGGACGGGGCCGAGCAGTCGCGCTACGCGCAGGTCGGGTTCACCCCGGGGGAGGAGACCTTCGAGCTGCTGCGCGCCGTGGTGCACAAGCCGGACGGCCACACGGAGGACTACGAGTCGCACTACCCGATCTCCTACGGCGGCAGCTCGTACTTCTCCGACGCCGGGGCGGAGGCGATCGCCTTCCCGCGCCTGGGCGTCGGCGACGTCCTCGAGTTGCGCTACCGGATCGACGGCCGCAGCCGCCACAACAAGTTCGGCGAACACTTCAGCAACGAGGTGCCGGTGCTGGGGCTCAACCCGACCGACCGCTTCCTGTACGTGCTGGTCGCGCCCGAGACGAAGCAGCTCTTCGTCCACGTCCCGCCCGCCCTGGGCATCGTCCCCGACGAGCGGACGGAGGATGGCGAGACGGTGCGGCGCTACGAGGCGACGGCGCTGCCGGCGATCCCCGAGGAGCCCGACGCGCCGCCGTACCCGGAACTGTCGCAGCCGATCCAGGTCTCGACCTTCGCCGACTGGCACGCGTTGGCGCGCTGGTGGTGGAACCTGGCCAAGGACCAGCTCCAGCCGGACGAGACCATCCGCCAGCGCGTCGCCGAGATCGTGGCCGGGACCGACGACCCCGCCGAGCGGACGGCGAGGATCTTCGACTGGGTCATCCGCAACACCCGGTACGTCGCCCTCGAATTCGGCATCCACGGCTGGAAGCCGTACCGGGCGCACGAGGTGGTGTCGCGCGGATTCGGCGACTGCAAGGACAAGGCCTCGCTGATCTACACGATGCTCTCCGCGGCGGGCATCGAGGCGCGCCTGGTGCTGGTGCGCACGCGCGCCTACCGCGGGCGACAGGTCAGCGAGTTCCCGAGCCCCGGGCAGTTCGACCACATGATCGCCTACGTCCCCGCCTTCGACCTGTTCCTGGACGGAACGATCACCCTGGCGGCGCACACCGAGCTGCCGGCGATGGACCGGGGTGCGTTCGCCCTGATCGTGGGTCCCGACGACGAGCGGACGACGATCATCCCGGGGGAACCGCAGGGGCCCGACCGGCTCGAGATGGAGTATGCCCACGAGGTCCGGCCCGACGGTGCCGCCGCGAGCTCGCTCGAGATCCGGGCGCGCGGCGCCTACGCCCACGGCTGGCGCGGCCGGCTCCAGGCCGCCGAGACCCGCCGCAAGCGCGTCGAGGAAGCGCTGGGAGCCGCCTACCCGGGTCTGGTGCTCGGCGACTTCTCCGTCGACGGGCTGGACGACTTCCGCCAGCCCGTCGTCCTGCACGCCAACGGCGACGTCCCGCAACTCGCCAGCGGCGGCGCCGGCACCTTCTCCATCCGGGCGGCGCGGCCGAAGGACCTCGCGCGACGCTACGCCGGACTCGCCACCCGTCAGCTCGACGTCGAACTCTATGACCCGATCCACGAAGTCCAGGTCGTCCGCTACCGTCTCCCGGACAACGCGACCGAGATCGACGTGCCGGAGCGGCGCGAGGCGCACGACGGGAACCGGTCGTTCGTGATGGACGTGACCCGCGACGGCAACACGGTCCGGGTCTCCTGGGAGTTGCACATCCCCGACCCGCGCATCCCGGCCGCGGAATACGCCGGGTTCCGGGCCTTCTGCGCCGCGGTCGACGCGGCCCTGGCGGAGCCGATCACCTATGCGATGCCCTGAACGCCGAGCCCTCTGCCCGTTTTTCCCGTCGCGCGCCGAACGATCGGCCCTCGCGCTCGGCGCCCTGCTCCTCCTGACCGTGACGCTGCCCGCCGGCGCGCTGCCCGCCGCCGGCGAGTCGGATCCGCCGGCGCAGGAGCAGGAGGTCGAGGCCCCCGGGCTCGCGACGCCGGCGGTGGACGAGGCGTACGACACGCTGGTGGCCCGCATCCCGGGCGATGCCGAACCGTGCCTGCGGGCCTACCTGCGCTCGCGCGTCGCCGCCGGCACGGGCCGGCACGAGGAATCGGTGCTTGCCGCCCGCGAGGCGCTCGAGCTGGCGCTGGCCGAGTCCACCGACGTCGCGCGCGTCGTGGCGCTCGCCGCGATCGAGCAGCTGCGCGGCGTGACCGGCTGGGCGCCCCGGGCCTGGGTCGCTCCCGCGGTGGAGTTGCTCGACCGCGTCCCGCTGCGGGACGCCGGCTGGCTGGTCGTCCGGCAGCAGCTCCTGCTGCTCGACGGCGAGTTGAAGCTCGACCGCGTCGACCGCGCGGGCGCGGAGGCCGCGGCGGCCGAGCGCGGGTGCCTGCTCGAATGGACCGGCACCGGCCCGGAGGGACCGACGGGGACGTGGGAGTGGTGGCGCGACCCGCCCGACGGACACCTGCTGCATCCCGCGGCGTGGGGCCCCGCCCAGAACCAGCCGTCGCGCCCGGAACGCTCGTGGAAACCCGAAACCTACCTCTGCCGTCTGACGCTGGGCCGCCGGGGCGAGACGCGGCCGGGCGTGCACCGCATCGCCGCGGTGGTCGAGGTGCCGGAGGGGCTGCGTACGGCGGTCCTGCACGTCGGCGCGAGCGACCCGTTCCTGGTGCGCATCGACGGCTCGGTCGCGGCGCGCAACGACCCGGCCCGGCAGCCGACCGGGAACTCGTTCGACTGGGAATTCTCGGCGCCCCCCGGCCGACACCGGATCGAGCTGCAGGTCGGCGCGAACGGAGGCCGGCCGACGCTGGCCGTCGCACTCTCGGGCCTCGACGCCGAAGGGCGGGCGGTGCCGCTCCGCGCTTCGGCCGATCTGTCGGTCGAGACGCCGCCGGCCTTCCTCGGCACGCTGCGCGAGCTGGAACTGCCGCCGCCGCGGGACTGGGCCGTGGCGATGCCGCTGCTCGACGTGCTCGAGGCGCGCGGCCGCGAGGAGTCGGCGGCGCGGATGGCCGAGGCGCTGGCCGACGGTCCGGACGGGGCCGAGGAGCCGCTGGTGCAGCTCCGCGCGGCCTTCGCGGACCTGCGCGACCCGATGCTGGCGCTGCCCGAGGCGCGCCGGCGCGCGGCCGCGCGCTTCGACGCCCTCGGGCCGCTGGCCGAGGGCATCGTCGCCGTCCATGCGACGCGCGCCCTCTGGGCCCTGCAGGACGGCGACCTGGACGACGCGATCGAACTGCTTCGCGCGGCGCTCGAGCGGTTCCCCGGCGACCCGGAGCTGCTGCAGCAGCTCCAGGGGGCGTACAGCCAGCGCGGCTGGACCGAGGAATCCCGCCGCATGGTGGAGGCGATCGAGGCCGTGCTGCCCGAGAGCTGCGCGGTCAAGCGGATGCGGCTCTCGCTGGCCTACGACGTCGGTGACGCCGCCGAGATCGACCGGGCCCTGGAGGAGTACGTCGCGTGCAAGCCGTCGGCCTTCGACCGGATGAGCCGGCGGGAGTCGCAGTGGCGGTGGGACGAGGCGCTGGCGGAGGTCGATCGGCTCGAACCGATCTACGACGACCCGCGGGCTCCCGACGTGGCCCGCGCGATGCTGCGGTTGCAGCAGGGCGACACCGCGGGCCTCGAGCCGCTCCTGCGGGAGCGCCTGGCGGAGGAGCCGACGAACGGCGGCTGGGTCGGGGCGCTGGCGTCGCTGCTGCTGCGCGAGGGGCGCCGGGACGAAGCCCGCGCCCTGTGGCTGGAGTTCGCCGACCGCACCGGGTCCGCCGACGCCCTCGCACAAGCCGCGGCGCTCGACGGCCGCGATCCGTACGCGGCGCTGTTCATCCCCGCCGTCCAGGCCATCGCCTCGTACGAGGCCCGCCGCGGGGCGCAGGAGGCGCCCGCGACCCAGATCCTCGACCACACCGTCAGCCGGATCCGCGACGACGGCACGATCACGATGCTGACGCACACGATTCTCAAGCTCTCCTCGCAGGAGGCGATCGAACGCTACGGCCAGTCCGGCGGGGGCGGCAATCTCCTGGCGCGCACCATCGCGCCGGACGGCTCCGTGACGAACGCGCTCCACATCGCCCAGGCCGGCGTCGGCTCGTTCCCCAACCTGACGCCCGGCTGCTACATCGAGACGTTCTCGGTCCGGGTCGAGGACCAGAGCCCGCTGTTGCAGGGCGGCACGGACCACTGGCGGTTCTACTTCCAGAGCGCCGACGAGACGATGGCGCGCACCGAGTTCGTCGTCGTCTCGCCCGCGGACTACCCGCTGGATCTGTCGCCGCGCGCGGAACCGCCCGCGGAGCAGCGGGAGGCACTGGGGCCGCTGCGCCTGCGGCGCTGGGCCGACCGCGACGTGGAACCGCTGCGCGTCGAGCCGTACTCCGTCCAGAGCGACGCCTACGTGCCGTCGCTCCGCGTGGCGCGCAATCTCGACTGGCGGCGCCTGTTCGTCGGTCTGGCCGACGCGCTGTACGGCGCCGACTACCTGCCGCTGGAGGTCCTGGAGTTCGCCCGGACGACCTGCGCCGGCCTGGACGAGCCGGCCTGCGCCCGCACCCTGTACGACTGGATCCTCGATCAGATCGAATCCGGCGACTTCGGCGAGTCGCTCGCCGCCACCTACCAGCGCAAGTCCGGATCGCGGTCCCGATTGCTCGTGGCGCTCCTGCGCGCCAACGGCTTCCACCCGCGCCTCCTGCTCGCCACGTCGCTGGACCGCGACCTGACCGAGACGGCGATCGCCGAGACGGGACGCTACTACTACCCGGTGGTCGAGACCGCCGGGACGTTCCTCACCATCGAGCACGACGAGGCGCCGTTCGGCTTCCTGCCGGCCGAGATCCGCGGCATGCCCGCCGTGCTCTACGATCCTCTCGGCGCTACCTTCGACATCGTCCGGCTTCCGGAACGGCCCGACCTGCGGGAAGGCATCCACGCCGACCTCGAACTCGAGATCGACCCCGACGGCGGCGACGTGCGCGTCACCGGCGCGCTCACCGTCACCGGCGGTTTCGCCGCCGACCTGCGCGACGGCCTGCTCGAACGCTCCCCCGCCGACCGCGAAGGCGACCTCACCGGCGCCTTCATCTCGCCGTCGTTCCCGGGCGCCGAGGTGGAATCGGTCTCGGTCGAGGGGCTCGAGGACCGCGAGGCGCCGCTGGTGATCCGCTTCGCGGCGGCGGCCGAGGGAATGGCCGTGCGACGCGGCGGCACCCTGCTCCTGCCCCCGATCCTTCCCCAGATGCTGAGCCGCGGCTACGCGCCCCTGCCCCGCATCGAACACCCCGCGCTGGCCTTCCCCCCCCTCCAGATCGAAGTGCGGGCCCGGATGCACGCCCCCGGCTGGCACGTCGCCGTCACCCCGGGCCTCGACGTCGCCGCCGCCGGCGTGCGCTTCGAACAGCACGTCGAGGACGACGGCGACGGCGGAACGCTCATCCGCTCCCTCGGGATCTCCCAGGCACGCCTCGAACCCGACGCCTACCCGCCCTTCGCCGAGGCGATCCGCCGCGCCGAGAACCTCTGGAACCTGCCGATCGAACTGCGCCGCGACCGTTGAGCGCCCGGGCGCCCCCTCCGCCGCCGGCGCCGCCCGGATACCGCGCCTTCGCGATCGCCGCCATGCTGCCTCGACGAACCGCGCGCCGGCTCCGCCTGCTCCGCTAGCGCATGCCGGCCGGGGTTTGCGCCCGGCCGACCGGCATCGTATAGGCATCCCGAGGAGCGGACGCGATGAAGAAACCATGCCTGGAACGCTCGTGGACCCTGCTGCTCGCGCTCGCCTTCGCCGCCGGCTGCGGCGGCGACGATGCGCAGGAACCCGACGCCGATGCGGACGCGGATGCCGAGGCGGACGTCGCGCCCGACGAGGGCACGGACGCGGATGCCGAGGCGGAGACCGGCGCGGATGCGGATGCGGATGCGGAGCCGGACGGCGACGCCGACGGCGGCGACGGCGGAGCCTGGGGCTTCGACATCCGCATCCCCCGCGAGGACGTGCTCGACTGCGACGGGTTCGGCGAGCCGGTCTCGTACGGCGACGCCGACTGGCTCTGCTCGTTCACCCGCGAAGACGTCGAGACGGTCGTCTACCTGCAAGCGACGCCGGTGTCCTGCACGTCGAGCGGGATGTCGGTCCTCCCGGCCTACGACGTGCGGGGTTTCGTCTCCCGCGGCGGAACGGTCGTTCCGGTCGAGCACGCGGTGTACGACTGGGGCGGCAACCACAACAACGACTCGTTCGAGTTCGACCTCGACGAGTTGCACTACCGCGGATACCACTCGAGCTTCGGCTGGGGCTGGCGCTGCTGCCATTCGATCGATTGCCTGATCCTGACGACGCGCGCGGGCGACCCGGTCGAGGACGGGTGCACGTGCGACCGGACGATTCCCGTGGTCTGCGTGCGGGTCGCGACCGACGGGACGTGGCCGCCGCTGGTGGACACGTTCTCGGTCTGCCCCGGCGACGGCACCTGCGGCGGCGGGTAGGTCGGCCGCCGCCGAGAGAACAACGGCCGGCCATCCGGCGGCGAGCGGTGGTTTCCCGGCGCGGGCGCCTCCGCGCCCGGCGACGTGGCAGTCCCCCGGCCCGATCACTCCCCGACGACGACGGTGCCGCGACCGCCCTTCTTGGCGGCGTACAGCGCGTCGTCGGCCCGCTTGAGGAGGCCGTCCAGGTCGTCGCCCTTGCGGAACGCCGAGACGCCGACGCTGGCCGAGAACCCGAGCTTCCCCCCCTCGCGCTCGGCCATCAACTCGCGCGCCGCCGCGAGCACCCGCGTCAACGCCAGCACGGCCCCCGCGATCGGCGTGTGCGGCAGCAGCACGACGAACTCGTCGCCCCCGTAGCGCGCGAACACGTCGACCTTGCGCAGCCGCCGGGCGAAGGCCTCGCCGAGCGCCCGGAGCAGGGCGTCGCCCGCCGGGTGGCCGTGGGAGTCGTTGACCTGCTTGAGGTTGTCGAGGTCGACGATCCCGAGGCACAGGTCGTAGCCGTAGCGGCGCACGCGTTCGATCTCACGCTCCGCTTCCTCGACGAACTTGCGGCGATTGAGGCAGCCGGTCAGCGGGTCGGTGAACGACATCTCCTCCATCTGGCGGTAGGCCTCGGAGAAGGCGTGGTAGGAGCGCAGCCAGGTGGCGACCAGCGTGAGCAGGAGCGCGTGCTTGCGCTGGAACGCGCGCGGCGCGACGGCGAAGATGCCGCAACGGAACGACGGCAGGTCGTCCGGCCCGCAGACGTGCGACGAGCCGACGCCCGCGGCGTGCTCGGCGCGGGCCGTCCCCGGCAGCTCGACCAGCTCGACCTCGACCCCCGACTCCGGGCCGGGCGCGAGTCCCGCCGCAGCCTCCATCTCCGCCCGCAGCGCCGCGAGGAACGGGCCGGAGGGCGCGCCGATCGAGTACATGGTGAGGGAGTCGTTGCCTCGGTCGGGGCGGAGGACCGCGAAGGCGTCGAACGGGATCACCTGGACCGCCTCCGCCACGGCCCGGCGGACCGCCAACCGGAAATCCGGCACCGCCGGCAGGATCGCGTTCAACGCGTTGAGGAACGCGATCTCGTCCTCGTCGAAGCTGACGATGTGCTTGCCGCTCGGCGTCCGCATCGATCCACCTCGATTCCCGCCCGCGCCGTCGCGCACCACGCGCCGGCCCCCCGCACTCTCGAGGCATCTTCGCCAAGGACCGGGGATTCTTGCAAGCCGTTGTTCGATTTCGCCGGCGCCGGCGGCCCGGCCGACGGCCGCCGGCCGGCACCGCGAGACGGGCGAACGGCCGGGTCGTTTGACAGGGGCCGGCATCCGGGCTACCTGCCAACCATGCGCACGCGCCACCGGCCGACCCGGTTCCCGACGCTGCCGGCGCTCGCGGCCGCGACCGGCTTCGCCGCGCTCGCCGGCTGCTACGATTCCCATCCGACGCCGCTCGACGGCGACCGTCCCGATGTCCTCGACGGCCGGAGCGACGGGGACGTCGTGGCGGACGACGGCGACGGGGACGAGGCGAGCGGAGCCTACCGCATCCGCTTCGACTCGACCGTGCACGCCCCCGCCTCCCGACTGCTCTGGCTGGAACAGGAGGCGACGACCGACGCCTCGATCACGCTGCGCCTGATGGTCGATGCCGATGCGGATCCGGTGTTCGGCGTGGCGGCCCGCTCGCGCTGGGACGCCTCGCGACTCGCGCTGCGCGACGTCCGGTCCTGCGGACCGTTCGACCGCACCGGCCGGGCGCTGCTCGAATGGCGGATCATCGAGCCGGGGTCCGAGGCGTGGCTCGCCGTCGCCGCCGGCACGCCGGACGACCTGGTCGCCACCGACGGCGGCGCCTGCGCGATGCTCCTCGAATTCGACATCCTCGGTCCCGGCACGTCGGTGATCGAACTGATCCCGGGACGGAGCGCCGCCGTCGGCTCGCCGCCCACGCGCTACGTGACGGTCGGCACCGCCGACGGCGTGCTGGAGGTGACGCGATGAGCGCCCCTCGTCTCGCCGCCGTCGCCGTTCGCCCTCGACGAGGCGCCACTCGCTCCCCGGCCGGCCGGGCCGGGGGCGGGCGGTG
>JAAZOP010000628.1 GCA_012797735.1 Myxococcales bacterium | reverse complement strand
TCCTCCCGCAACTCCGTCGCGACATCGCCCTGTTCCCCACCATCCTGCTGGACCACCTCGGTCCCTTGCCCCAACTCCTCGGCGATGTCCTGCCCATCACCGAGCACACCAGGGTGGTCCATGATGTCCCGGCTCATTACCTGTCGGTGGACCGCGGAAACCGCCGGCGGGACCTGCGGCGAAACCTACCAGATGATGACGTCGTCCGTGCAGACGCCGATCTCCATGATCAGGTAGAGCAGGATCCGCTCCTGGGGCATCAGGTCCGGGTGGGTCGCACCCATCTGGCCGACCGTGTGGTAGTTCGTGTACAGGACGCGCCCGCAGCCGTACGGGAACGTCACGGTGAACGGGTAGTTGCCGCCGCCGCAGGCATTCTCGAGCTGCCGGCCCTCGGCCCAGATCTTCGGCGTCACGTCGACGGGGTTGCCGTCCTCGTCGGTGGCGTGGATCGTCCCGAGCGAGCAGATGTTGTCGTAGATTTCCTCGAAGGTCATGTTGTCCGGGTCGATGCCCATCGCCCGGAGCCAGTCGGCCATGTCGGTATCGACGACGCGGCCGGGGCCGTTGTAGTCCGGGGTGACGTCCGCGTCCCCGGGCCTCCCGCGGTCCCCGTACATGTTGATCGCCCCCGGAAACAGGAACGTGACCCACTCGTAGGACCAGTCGGCCACGTACCACTTGCCGCCTTCGGCGACCCAGTTGCGAACGTTCTCCCGGATGGTCTCGTTGGACAGCAGGTCGTCGTTCGTGTCATCGGAGCACGGGACGAAGATGATCTGGTACTGGGCCATGCGGACGGGGTCCATCAGCAGGTCCTCGAAGCCGGGGATGCCGTAGCCGCTGCCGTTGTTGTAGTAGTCGAACGCGGCGGTGGCGAGCACGGCGCGGTTGCTGGGGTCGAGATCGGCGAGGCGGATCTTGGCCAGGATGTCTTCCATCCGGTCGTAGGCCCCGAGGGCGACGGCGATGCGGGGAATCGTGTCGCCGTTGGCGGGGTCCTGGACGTTGGGCAGCGTCGTGTAGTCGGTGGGGATGGAGACTTCCTCGAGATGGTGGGTGACGCTGAACTGCCGTACGCGGCGGAACTGGCCCTTCTGCACCACCAGCGTCCAGTCCCCGACGGGGATGTTCTCCAGGCGGAAGTAGCCGTCGGGCGCGGAGAAGGTGTGCGGCAGGGTCGTCATGTCGAGGCAGCGGGGGCAGTAGTTGGCTTCCGGGATCGGCGCGACGCCCGTCCCGGCCCGCTGGGCGTAGACCAGCGCGCCGGCGATCGGGAACATCCCCGACGTGCTGACCACGACGACGACGCCGTTGGCGAAGCCGTAGGCCCCCACCGGGACGTCCGAGCCGCCGTCGTCGGGCGTATCCGAGAGGCACTCGCAGCGCGTCGTCGTGACGCACCGGCCGGCCGTGGCGCCGCCGTACCGCACGCAGGCGGCGAAGCAGTAGGAGTCCGAGCAGGTGCCGGTGACCGGGCCTTCGCAGACGCAGCGGGAATCGATGCACTGGCCGCCGTTCGCGCCGCGGGAGGCGCAGGTGACCACCGCGCAGTCCGCCGGATTGCACGTCCCCGTCACGTCGTCGGCCTCGGGATTGCATGCCGCCAGGGGCAGCACGACCGTCAGCCCTGCCAGCCACCAACCGCTTCGCGCCATCGTCCGGACCTCCTCGAAGGCGACCGCCGGACGCGCGTTTCCGGCCGGCGTCGCCCTTCGCCCCCGATCCCCGAGGAAGCTTACGCGGCGCGCCGAGGAGCGTCAAACACCCCATGGCGGCGAGACGGCCGCCACCCGCGACGGATGTAAGCGCCGGAGTGGTAGCATTGGTCTGCCGTGCCGGGTGAAGGTCGGCCGCCCGAATGGTGCCGCGAGCTCGAGTCAAACAAGACCTGGGCGTCTTCAGGCACCCCGAACTGTTGCGCCCGTTTCGACGGGCAGCACGAGTAGGAACGGGCCGCTCCGCCTGCGGCGAATCCGCCGGCCGGAGCGGCGACCGCGATGCGGCGGCCGTCCTCAACGCTCCAGCAGGATCGCCTTGCCCATGCCGCCGCCGACGCAGAGCGTCGCGATGCCGCGGCGCGCGTCGCGCAGCTTCATCTCGTGCAGCAGCGTCAATACGAGGCGCGTCCCGGTGGCGCCGACGGGATGCCCGAGCGCGATGCCGGAGCCGTTGACGTTGGTCCGCTCGCGGTCGAAACCCAGCTCCCGCTCGCAAGCCAGGTACTGCGCCGCGAACGCCTCGTTGCATTCCACCAGATCGATGTCCTTCATCGTGAGCCCGCGGCGTTCGAGAAGCTTGCGGACCGCCGGGATCGGACCGGTGCCCATGTAGGCGGGATCGACGCCGGCGACCTGGTGACCGGCGATGCGTCCCAGGTACGGCAGGCCGCGGCGTTCCGCCTCGGAACGGGCCATCAGCACGACGGCCGCGGCGGCGTCGTTGATCGAAGAGGCGTTGCCGGCCGTGACCGTCCCCTGCTTGTCGAACGCGGGGGCCAGCCGGGCCAGCGTTTCCAGCGTGGTGTCGCGGCGCGGGTTCTCGTCGACCTCGAACCGCCTCGGCGGGCCCTTGCGCTGCGGCACGTCCACCGGGACGATCTCCTCCCGGAACCTGCCGGCATCGATCGCGGCGACCGCCCGGCGGTGGCTGGTGTACGCAACGAGGTCCTGCTCCTCGCGGGAGAGCTTCCACTTCCGGGCGATGTTCTCGGCGGTGATCCCCATGTGGATCCCGAGCAGCGGGTCGGTCAGGCCTTCGGTGAGCATGTCGGTGACGACGCCGTTCCACATCCGCCCGCCCCAGCGGTAGTCCTTCAGCGCGTACGGGACGCGGCTCATCGACTCGACGCCGCCCGCGAGCACGATCCGGGCCGCGCCGGTCAGGATCTCCATCGCTCCGAAGACGACCGACTGTATGCCGGAGGCGCACTGGCGCTGGATCGTCGCGGCGGGAACCTCGTGCGGGATGCCGGCCTTGAGCGCGATGCAGCGCGACGGGTTGATCTCGTCGGACCGCATCATGCAGCAGCCGAACAGGACGTCGTCGAGGTCGGCGGCGGGGACGCCGGAACGCTCGAGGGCCGCCTGGGCCACCCGGACGCCGAGATCGACGGCGGGGACGTCCCGAAGCGACCCGCCGAAGGTGCCGATGGCGGTGCGGGCGCCGGCGACGACGACGACTTCTTCCATGGCTCCTCCTACCGTCGCGGCCCGGCCGCGACTCAGGCCTGGGCGGACGCCTCGGCGGTTCCCCGGCGGCGCCGGGAGGCGTGCGGTCGGCGCGGTCCGGGAATCTCGGGCCGGCCGTCGATGATCCGGTTGCGCCGGTCCACGCGCACGACGCGCGGCACGTGGCGCGCCAGCTCCCGCGGACCCATCTCGGCGAACGTGGCGACGATCACCAGATCCCCGGGACGGTTGAGATGCGCGGCCGCCCCGTTGACGCACAACAGCCCGGAGCCCCGCGGTCCGGCGATGGCGTACGTCTCCAGGCGCGTGCCGCGCGTCACGTTCCAGATGTGGACCCGCTCCCACGGCACGATGTCGGCCGCCTCCATCAGCGTCTCGTCGATCGTCACCGAACCCTCGTAGTCGACGTCGGCGTGCGTGACGGTGGCACGGTGGATCTTGGACTTGAACACCGAACGGATCATGGGTTCGACCTCCTCGTGGCGTCCCGGACCGCGCCGGGTACACCCGCGTCACCCATCCCCCGCAGGCCGAGTGACCATAGCGCGGCAGGAGGGCCGGATCAAGCGATTCCTCGAATCGAGGGGTTGCACGGCCAATTTCCGTGTGCTATGAGGGCGCCTCGCCCTGGGCCGAGGTGGAGAGCTTCGGCGGGCGAGGGGACAACGGGAAAGGAGCGCGTGCATGCAGGACCAGAGGAGCGGTGCCGTTTCCGCGGCGGAGCAGGCCGCGGGGTCGGGCGAGGCGTCGGGCGCGCCGCCGGCACCGTCGCGGGGCCTGACGGGCCCGATCAGCATGCGGGACCTGATCGACGCGGGCATGCACTTCGGTCACCGCACCACGCGGTGGAACCCGAAGATGCGGCCGTACATCTACGGCACGCGCAACGGAATCCACATCATCGATCTGCAACAGACGCTGCCGCTGTTCCGCAAGGCCTACCGGTTCGTCAGCGAGGTGGTCGCGCACGGGCACCACGTGCTGTTCGTCGGGACCAAGCAGCAGGCGCAGGAGATCGTGGCCGAGGAGGCGAGCCGCGTCGGGATGCACTTCGTCAACACCAGGTGGCTCGGCGGCACCCTCACCAACTTCGACACGATCAAGAAGTCCCTCGACCGTCTCAAGGAGATGGAGCGCCGCCAGGCCGACGGGTCGTATGCCGACCTGAAGAAGAAGGAACAGCTCAAGATCGAGAAGGAGCGGCAGCGGATCGAGAAGAACCTGCTGGGCATCAAGCAGATGACCCACCTGCCGGGCGCCGTGTTCGTGATCGACCCCGACAACGAGGCGAACGCGGTGCGCGAGGCCCGGCGGTTGGGCGTGCCGGTCGTCGCCCTGCTGGACACGAACTGCGACCCCGACGTCGTCGACTACCCGATCCCGGGCAACGACGACGCCATGCGCTCGATCCGGCTCGTGACGGCGAAGATCGCCGAGGCGTGTCAGGAGGGGCAGTCGCGCCGCCGGGAGTACGCGAGCGGCAAGCGGGACCAGAAGGAGGACTTCGTGGCTGCGGCCAGCACGGGCCAGGGACCGGCCGTCGAGTACGCGGCCCGACGCGGCCGTCCTCCGGCGGGAGGCGGCCGACCGCCGGCGCGACGCGGGGGGGGCCGCGGCGGTCCGCCTCCGGAGACCCCCGCAGGCGGCGAGACGGCCGGCTCCTGACGGCCGGCGCGGCGACGCGATGCCGATCGAGATGCGAAGGTGAGGATGGAGATGTCGACCAAGATCACGCCCCAACTGACCAAGGAACTGCGCGACCGGACGGGCGTCGGGATGATGGACTGCAAGAAGGCGCTCGAGGAGTCCGGTGGCGACATGGACAAGGCCGTCGAGCTGCTCCAGAAGCGCGGCCTGGCCAAGGCGGCCAAGAAGGCCGGACGCATCGCCGCGGAGGGGTGCGTCCACGCCTACATCCACGGCGCCGGCCGGATCGGCGTGCTGCTCGAGGTCAACTGCGAGACCGACTTCGCGGCGCGCAGCGCGGATTTCCGCGCGTTCGTCGATGACGTCGCGATGCACATCGCCGCCTCCAACCCCGCCTACCTGTCGAAGGACGACGTGCCGGAGGCCGAGGTGGCCCACCAGCGCGAGATCTTCCAGGCGCAGCAGGCGCAGTCGGGCAAGAAGCCGGAGATCGTGGCGAAGATCGTCGAGGGGCAGATCAACAAGTGGAAGTCCGAGATCTGCCTGCTCGACCAGCTGTTCGTGAAGGACGACAAGAAGACGATCGACCAGGTTCGCACCGAGCTGGTGGCGAAGATCGGTGAGAACGTGACTATCCGCCGCTTCGTGCGCTGGGAGCTCGGCGAGGGGATCGAGAAGCGCAAGTTCGACATCGCCGCGGACGTGCAGGCGATGCTGCAGACGTGAGGACGCAGGACCCCGCCCCATCCCGCAGGACGCGCGGCGCCCGGCCCGTCTACCGCCGCGTGGTGCTGAAGCTGTCCGGAGAGGTCCTGGCCGGCCCGCGCGGCCACGGGCTCGACCCCGCCGCCGTGGCCGCCGTCGCCGCCGAGATCCGCGCCGTCCGCGATCTGGGCGTCCAGGTCGGCGTCGTCATCGGCGGCGGCAACATCTTCCGCGGCGCCCGTCCGGGCGACACCGGAATCGACCGCGTGACCGGCGACCAGATGGGGATGCTGGCCACGGTGATCAACGCCCTCGCCCTCCAGAGCCGCCTCGAGGCGTCCGGGGTGCCCACCCGCGTCCAGACCGCCTTCGAGATCCGTCCCTTCGCCGAGCCGTACATCCGCCGGCGCGCCCTTCGCCATCTCGAGCGCGGCCTCGTCGTCCTGTTCGCGGGCGGTACCGGAAGCCCCTACTTCTCCACGGACACCGCGGCGGCGCTGCGCGCCGCCGAGATCGGCGCCGACGCGCTGCTCAAGGGGACCAAGGTCGATGGCGTGTACGACCGCGACCCGGCCCGCGACCCGCGCGCCGTCCGTTTCGACCGGCTCACCCATCGCGAAGCGCTCGACCGCAACCTGCGCGTGATGGACGCCACCGCCTTCGCCCTGTGCCTCGAGAACCGCCTGCCGATCGCCGTCTTCGCCCTGGGCGTGCCCGGCAACGCCCGGCGCGTCTGCCGGGGCGAAGCGATCGGAACCCTCGTCACCACCGATCCGCCGGCCCGTCCCGCCGGCGCCGCCCGGGCGTCCCGCGCCCGGCGAACTCGTTGAGGTGCCGCATGCTCGAGGAAGTCCTCCAGGAGCTCAAGGACAACATCGACAAGGCGCTCGAGTCGCTGCGCCGCGAGCTGTCGCGCATGCGAACCGGCCGCGCCAGCCTCGCGATCCTCGAGGGGATTCGTGTCGACTACTACGGCACCGCCACGCCGCTGCACCAGATGTCCTCGATGTCCACCCCCGACCCGCGCACGATCCTGGTCAAGCCGTGGGACCGCTCCCAGGTCCACGCCGTCGAAAAGGCGATCCTCGCCGCGAACCTCGGTCTCACCCCCCACGCCGACGCCGAGTTCATCCGCATCTCGGTCCCTCCGCTCACCGAGGAGCGCCGCAAGGAACTGGTCAAGGTCCTCAAGCGCCAGGGCGAGGAGACGAAGGTCTCGATCCGCAACCACCGCCGCGCCGCCAACGACCTGATCCAGTCGCTGATCGATGAGGGCGAGGTCGCGGAGGACGACGGCGACCGGGCCACGAAGAAGGTGCAGGAGTTGACCGACGCCGGCGTGAAGAAGGTCGACGAGATCGTCGCCGCCAAGGAGAAGGACGTTCTCGAGGTCTGACCCCGCTCAGAACGCGGGCACGCAGACCCCGCCGGAAAGCGGATCGACCGCCGCGCACACCTCGTCCGCCGCGCAACACCGTCCGCCCGGATTCGACGCCGCTCCGCACTGGCGCTCCGGCGGACAGACGTAGGTCAGACACTCGAGCCGCGTATCCGACAGCGCCGCCGGCACGGCGTCGGGCGCGAACAGCACCTGGTCGCAGTCCGCCGCTCCGCTCTGCGCCCGCGGGACGTAGTACCAGCCGGAGGCGGCGGTGGTCGGGCAGCTTCCGTCGGGGTTCGGCACGCGCGCGGCCTGCGGGATCACGCAGCGCCGCCGCACCCGCCCGTCGGGCTCCGTCACGGTCGGCGGATCCGCTTCGGACCGCCCGGCGGGACAGGCGCGGTCGTCCGAGAGGATCTCCACCACGTCGCACTGGGCCTGACAGGTGGCCGGGTCGAGCGCCAGTTCGTGGGGGAAGCAGACGCGGTCGATCGCTCCCTGGATCAGGTCGAGGATGCCCTGCATCGCCGGTCGCCAGTCGTCGTTGCAGATCGAGTACACGCTCGCCTGCTTCCCCAGCAACGTCGCCGCCTCGACGAGGCGTCGTCCCGGCAGGGCGTGACCCCACCCGGAGGGGTTCGTGCAGGCCGGCAGCAGGGTGCCCGGGGAGGCGGGGTCGACCCGGTACTCCATGATCGGCCGGCCGAGACAGGCCGTGAGGCGGTCGCCGCGGCCCTGGCACACCGCCCCGTCCTCCCCCTCGAACGGGACTCCGACGATCATCGCCACCACGAAGTCCTGCGGATCGGCGCGCAGCGCCCGCAGTTCACCCAGCATCTCGTCCACCCGCCGCAGCATCTCGGAGTGGAAGTAGCAGCGCAGGTTCAGGTGGCCGAGGTCGTCGCGGCTCGGGTCGAGGATCGCGGGGTCCGCCACCGAGCAGTCTTCCTCGTCGGTGACCCACAGCACGGCCAGGATCGAGTCGGGCCGCAAGAAACCGTCGTTGACCCCGCCGGGGCGGGCGTGCTCGACCAGCGCCTTGCGCGCCGCCTCGATCTGCTGTTCGAAGCCGCAGCCTCGCGTGCCGAGCGTCGCGACGCAGCGGAAGTCCTCGCCCATCTGCGCCAACGGGTAGTCCGGCTGGTCCCGCACGCGCGACAGGAACGGCGGGTAGCTCGAGGCGCAGCCGCCCGCCCCGGACGACGTGTTGCGCAGCCGGCCGTCGTCCCCGGCCGCGAAACCCAGCAGGCCGTTGCCGCAGGTCGACAGGTCGAACCCCGCCGCGCCCAGGTCCGTCGAGACGATGCCGACATGCAGGTCCGTGACCGGCTCCTGGTCTGGATCGCTCGGCGCCATCAGCTCCTCGATCAGGCGCGGGAAGTTCGCGGCCAGCGCCTCCTGCTCCTGCTGCATCGAGCCCGAGTTGTCGACCACGACGAGGATGTCGACCTTGCCGCTGGGCGGTTGCGGCACGGTGAGGATCGTCTGCGCCTGGACCACCGGCTCCATGCCGGTGAGATCCCGGTCCATGCAGCCGGCGCCGGCGACCAGGACGACGAGGCAGGGCACCACCCGGAACGTTGCGAGAGCGCGGGTCATGGGAGACTCCTTCCCCTTCTCCGCCTCTCGAACAGGGCCGCGGGGTGATGCCGAGAGGCGGTTTCGCACCACCCCGCGGCCACTCCGGCGCCGCAAGGAGCAACCTCCGTGCCACCCTTCACCCCGGCCTCCCGCAGACGCGCGCCGGCGCCGTTTCTCTCCGCACGACGCGCCCTTGCCGCCCTCGACCGTTGCGTTCGAATGCTCCCTCCCCGAACCCCGGCCCGTGCCCCGCCGTTGGCAGCCGGCAACGCCGTTGGCGGCGACGCGGCGCGAAGCCCGGCAGCCGGCGGCGGAGAGACCGGGGGACGGCGAGCGCAGCGGATGCTTGACGATTCCACCCTCTCGGCTATGCTTGCGACCACTCCCCGGACGCCGGGCCCCGCGGACGTTCCGCGCGCCTGGACGCGGGGAGAGCGGGGTGGCCCCGATGAAGAAAATTCTCTTTCTGGCAATCCTGACGCTGGGACTGGCGACGGCGCCGGCGGTCGCGCAGCCCTTCGAGGCCGGCAGCGAGGCGCAGGGGGTCCGCGGTGCCATCGGTCTCGGACTGATCGGCGCCGAGCTGACGATGACGATCGAGTCGGCGGCGGGGGTGACCAACCCGTGGCTCCTGTCGATGATCCCGCTGGCCGTCGGCGGCGGCTGCGCCGCGGGCGGCTACTTCATGGAACTGGAATCGGTCGACGCCGGCGTCGCCACGCTGTCGATCGGCATGACGCTCCTCGTGCCTTCGATCCTGCTGACGCTCGTGCTGATGACCGAGGAGTACGAACCGACGGGGGAGGAGCGACCACCCGCGGGAACCACGACCGACGCCGGCTCTCCCGCCGTGGCCGCCGCGGCCCGCCGCTGGACCCCCCCGTCGCTCGTCGCGGTCGGCGAAGGCGGCCTGCGGCTGGGCGTTCCGGCCCTCACGCTGGCGGAAGCCCCCGCCGCGTCGCTCTACCGCGCCGGCGCGGCCGGGAGCGGCTTCGAGTACCGCCTGCCGTTGTTGCACTGGGCCTTCTAGCGAACGGACTCGCCCGCGCGGCGGGCACGGCACCTCCGAGGCCCGGACCTCGGTGTCGCCCGTTGCCGGCGGCCGACCGCCCCGATCGGAGGACCACGGCCGGCGACCTGGGCGCGGTCATCCCGAGACGATCCGGTGGGAGACGGGGAAGCTACGGCACGACCACGCGGCAGTTGGTGTCGGTCGGCGGATTGCAGTAGTCGGCGCCGGTGCCGCAGTCGGCCCCGGAAGCGGGGTCGCTGAACCAGACGGAGGTCGTGCCGTCGGTGCCGTAGAAGCGGTAGCACTGGTTGCCGCTGGTCAACCCCGTGACGGTGGCGACCCAGAAACCGCCGCCCGCGGTGCAGTGGGTCATCGGCGTCCCGGCGGTGATCCAGGAGTTCCAGATCGCCGGGACGTTGACCGCCGTGCAGGCGGCCCCGACCGCCGTGGCGCAGTTGCCGTCGGTCACGCAGAAGCGCCAGGAGGTGGCGGCGGCATTGACCGCGACGGTGGAATCGACGCACTCGGCGGTGTGGAGGCAGGCGCCTCCGCCGCAGGCATCGATCGTGCAGTCGTCGGCATCCGCGGTGCACGGGGTCCCGGCGGCCCGGTTGCTCCACGCGGTCTGGCTCGTTGCGGGGTTGCACTCCTGGCACTCGTTGGTCGGGTTCGGATCGCCGGCCGCGTAGCAGGCCGTGCCGATGTAGCAAGACCCGGCGGCGACGGTGCAGGTGTCGGTCGATTCTTCGCAGCCGCTGTGGCAGGCCGCCCCGCAGGGGGCGGCCGCGTGTCGCGAGCAGGTGCCGTCGTTCTCGCAGGTGTCGGTGCCGTTGCAGAACAACCCGTCGTCGCACGCGGCCCCGGCGTTCGGCGTCCAGGTCGTCGTCGATTCCGCGTCGTCGCAGATTTCGCATTCGTTGGACGGGTTCGGGGTGCCGCGGGCCACGCAGCCGGCCGGCGTGCCGAGGATGCAGTAGCCGGTCTGGAGGGTGCAGGTGGGCGGAGAGCCTTCGACGCAGGTCTCGCACGACCGGCACGGCGAGCCGGCATGCGTGCAGACGAGGCCGGTTCCCAGGTCCTGGCAGGTGTCGTCGCCGTTGCAGGCCACGCCGTCGTCGCACGGGTCGTCCACGTCGAGCGCCGTGCCGGGCTCGACGACGCAGGTCCGCGACGTCGGCTCGCAGTACAGGGTGCCGTTGCACGGGTCGCCGTCGCCGTGGTCGGTCTCGCAGGTATCGGCCGCCGGATCGCACCCGCAGGAGGGGGTGCCGCCGCCGCAGACGCCGGCGGTGCAGGTTTCGTCGCTGGTGCACGGGTCGCCGTCGTCGCAGGTGGTGCCGTCCATCACGTCGGTCCAGTCCGTGGCCAACGCATCGGCGTCGCAGACCTCGCAGCCGTTCGCCGGATTGGGGTCGCCGTCGTCGTAGCAGGTGTCGGCGATGAAGCAGGACCCGGCATTGATGTCGCACTCGTCGCCCGCCTCGTCGCACGTCTGGCAGGCGGCGCACGGGTCGCCGGGGCTCTGGCAGGCGATCGGCGAACCGCCGCAGGTGTCGACGCCGTTGCAGAACACGCCGTCGTCGCAGGAATCGCCCGGATCCATCACGGTGGCCGCATCGACGATGCAGGCGCTCGTCGCGTCGTTGCAGATCAGCGTGCCGTTGCACGGGTCGCCGTCGCCGTGGTCGGCCTCGCACGTATCCGTCCCCTCCGGGTCGCACTCGCAGGTGTTGGTGCCACCGCCGCACGCGCCGGCGGCGTCGCAGGTTTCGCCGGTGGTGCAGGGGTTGCCGTCGTCGCAGGTCGCCCCCGTATCGATCACATTGTGGCAGACCCGGCCGCCGCCTGCGGCCACCGGGTCGCAGGTATCGAGCGTGCACTGGTCGCTGTCGTCGCAGTCGGTGGCGGCGTGGCAGGTGTAGGTGCAGTCGTGTTCGCACCCGTCGCCGTCGGTGGCGTTGCCGTCGTCGCACTCCTCGTCGCCGGTGATCTCGCCGTCGCCGCATCGCGCGCCCTCGGTGCGGCAGGCCGCGCTGCAACCGTCGCCCGAGGTGGTGTTGCCGTCGTCGCACTGTTCGCCCGTGTCGACCACGGTGTCGCCGCAGGCCGCCGCGACGCAGGTCGTGCGGCAGGCGTCGGCCAGCGTGTCGCTGTTCGCCTCGCCCTCGTCGCACTCCTCGCCGGTGTCGGGCACCGCATCCCCGCACTCGACCGTCCAGCCGGCGGGCCGCTCGGCCGTCTCGCAGACGCCCGCGCGGCATTCCTGGCCGCCGTCGCAGGCCTGGAGCAGGCACGCGTCCTGCAGTTCGACGACGACTTCCCGGATCTCGCCTTCGACGAACTGCGCCACCACCCACCGTTCGATGACGCGGTCGCCCCCCAGCAGCCCCTCGACCCGGAACATCACCCAGTCGTCGTAGCTGCTGCCCGCGGTCACGCCGACGGTCACCGGGAAGCTCTCCTCGGTCAGATCGCCGAACGGCTGGGTCCGATGGAACAGTTCGGTGCCGGTCGCCCCGGCGAACACGGTGACGCGCAGGCTGTCGAGGTCGGCCGGGACGGCGACGGCGGCCTCCTTGCGGATGACGAGCCGAACGCCGGTCTCGCCGCCGCAACCGGCGACCAGGGCCAGCAGCACCAGGGTTCCGATGATTCGCTTCATCATGACGCGCCTCCTCCCGCCTACGGCAGTCCAAGCAGCCAGTCGCTGTCCGGCATCTCCTCGCCGCCCGTGGCGCCGAGCACGATGCCGGTGGTGGCGCCCGCCACGACGACCCCGGCGATGGTCCAGACCCACCACTTCTCGTACCAGGCCTCTTCCTCCTCCGGAATCGGGAACAGCTCGACCGCCCGCGTGAACGGCTGGCCGGCTTCCAGCGTGATCGCCAGACGCACCGACTCGTACCCGTCCGCCGTCACCTCGAGCTGGTGCACCCCGGCCTCGAACTCCCCGGTGAAGGGGAGCGTGCCGAGCGGCTGGCCGTCGAGGGTGGCGGTGGCGTTGGAAACGTTGGCCGACAGGTTCACGGTGGCCGTGGTCTGCAAGGGAGCCGGAACGAGCGTCACGGCGACTTCCTGGCCCGGCTCCACCGTCACCGTCTCCTCCGCCGGACGATAACCCTCGGCCTCGGCGCGCAAGGTGTGCGGTCCGCGGAGCAGGTCGAGAGGCGCACCGAGAGGCGCGTTGCCGACGACCTGGCCGTCGACCAGCACCGAGGCGCCGCTGACGGCGACGTCCACCCGAACGCGACCCACATTTTCCTCGATCTGTTCGACCCACTCGCGGACTTCCGCCAACGCCCGGGTCTCGCGATCGTTGGTCGGATTCCCGTAGAGCTCGACGTAGCGCCGGAAGGTCCGCAGGGCGTCGAGATCCCGCGAGAGCTTGCGCTGGCACTGGCCGATCATCGAAAGCGCCCGCGCGGCCGGCAACAGGCCGTCCGCCTGGGTGAACTCGGCCAGCGCCGCCTCGAAGTTGCCCGCGTCGAACGCATCCTGCCCGGCACGGAAGTGCGCCCGGGCCTGGTCGCGAACCTCCTGGCCGGGTTCCGCCGGCTGTGCTGCGGGCTGGGTCGGGGCCGGCTGTGCTGCCGCCGGCGGGATTGTCGAGCCGAGCACGAGCCCGATGGCCATGATTGCAATCATCAGTCCATTCCGCATGTTGGCCTCCTCCTCGAGGGCTTGCTGCAGTCTAGCTTGTGGGGTCCCGGTGTCAAGCCGGCCCGTCGCCTCGCCTACTTCTTGAAAAGCTTGTCGAGTTCCCGCAATACGGCGGCCTTGGCCCGCGTTCCGGCCGCGGGCGACCGGGCTCCCCGCGTGTCCTGCAACCGCAACGAGAGAGAGATCCGGTTCCGATTGCGGTCCACGTCGATCACCCGCACCCGCACCTGTTGTCCCGGCCGGACCACGTCCGCCGCCTGGGCGACCCGATGGTCGGCCATTTCCGAGACGTGCACGAGGCCTTCCTGCCGCAACCCCAGATTCACGAAGGCGCCGAACTGCGTGAGGGTGGTGACCGTCCCTTGCAGGATCATGCCCGGACGCAGGTCATCGATCGAGCGAATCGTGCTGAGCGGCAGGGCGAGCAGGGGACCGAGCGGTTCCGTGGGCGGCACGCCCCCCGGCGGCGTCGGAGCCCGCGCGGCCGGCACCCCGTCGACCGGCGTTCCCTTCCCGGCCGCCTTGGCGGCCACCGCACGCTGGGCCTCCAGTTCCGCCAGCCCGCGGGCCGTCCGGAGGTACCGGCCCACCCGCTCGGGGTCGAGGTCGTGCTGGTACTCGGCGAGGCCCAGCGAGGCGGGGTCGACGGCGGAGAACATGCCGACGGGGTCGAGCGCCCTGCGGGCGAGGATGAGCGCCGCGGCCTGGCTGGAGGGAAGCTCGAGGTCCCGGCCGGTGAGCGCCGCCTTGGCTTCGCGCATCGCTGCGGTCGGGATCCGCACGGTCGGCACCTTGCCCTCCGCGGCCCGCTCGACGTCGCGCAACCGATCGACGGCCGGCGAGTTGGCCGGGAGCACGAGCACTTCGATGCCGGCCGCCTGGAGCCGCGCGACGAGCGCCGTGGCCCAGCCGTCGGCCACGCCGGCGTCGGTGCCGGACTCGCCCGCCGCCCCGCCGCCGTCGACCACGACCCAGGACACGGGCCGCGGGCCCCGGCCGAAGAAGATCGCGCCGAGCCGCGTGGCGGTCACGGGCGGAATCCGGAACAGCGCCGCGTAGGCGCTCGCCGCCGCGGCCAACGCCTCGCCCTCGGCCCGCTCGTCGAGATGACGTCGCAACGCTTCCTCGAGGTTCCGCAGCACGAGGAGTTCGCAGAGCTGCTCCGGGGTCCGGCCCGCCTCGTCGCGGCTCAACTTCAACGTCACGGCGCGGATGCGGTCGAGCATCGCATCGATCGGCCAGCGAAACGCGAGGCGCAGCGCCCCGACCCGCTCGCCGCGCCGCGCCGCCAGCCAGCGATGGGCCGGCAGGACCGCCGGCGCCTCGGCCCGCCCCAACAGCTCCTCGAACTCCGCCAGCGCCGCCGCATCCTCCACGGCGGCCGTGATGCGCAACTCGCCGTCCCGGCGCGCCAACTGCAGGCAGGCTTCCCAGATCGCCACGTACTCGCGCAGTTCGATCGCCGTCGCCGACGGGGCGAGCCGCGCCGCCCGGTCCAACGCCTCGAGCGACGTCGGTGCGGGCACCTCGCGGAGCAGCGCATCCGGCAGCGCCGGCAGTCCTTCGCGCGCCCGCCGCTCGGCGATCTCCTGCGCGGCGGCCTGCCACCGCAATCGCCGCTCTTCCAGCTCGTACAGCCGGCCGAGCACCGACGGCGGCAAGCCGTCGACGCGCTCGATTTCCTGCCGGGCCACGTCGAGTACGTCCCGGCCCGCGTCGATCGCCTCGGCCACACGGCGCAGGGCGGCCCCGGGCAAGCCCGCAACCGTCTCCCCGCCATGTGCACGGGCGTAGTCAATCCAACGCATCGACGCCCCGGACTTCGACCGGCAGATGACCGGTCGGAGTCATGCTACCCCGGCCGTCCGGCCGAGGCAAGGCACAAGATGCGGCAGCCGCAATCCGAGCCCCACCAGGAACACCTCGTAGCTCTCCGCACGCGTGGCCCGCGGCCGGATCACGCGCGCCTCGGCGTACGCCCCCCGCAGCCGCGCCCGCGCCTCCTCGAACGACGGCCCCTGGAAGATCTTGCCGGCGAAGTCCGAGCCGGGCCGGGCGTGGGCGAGGGCCAGATCGAGCGCCGCGACGAACAGTTCGAACGAGCGGTGCTGGTCGGTCCCGCGGTCGCCCGTCGTCGAAGGGGCCATGTCGGAGACGACCAAGTCGAACGGACCGGCGGCCGCGATCTCGGCGCCCAGGTCGAAGCACGAGCCCCGGAGGAAGCGCGCGTTGGCCGGCAGGGCGATCCGCAACGGCTGGAGGTCGACGGCGAGCACGAATCCGCCCGGACCGACACCACGGGCGAGGTACAAGGTCCAGGAACCCGGGGCGGCTCCGAGGTCGAGGACGCGGAGGCCCGGACGCACCAGACGGGCGCGCCGGTCGATCTCCTCCAGCTTGTAGACCGAACGGGCCGGAAAATCGTCGCGCTTCGCCTGGCGCGCCCAGTGGTCCTGCCGTCGGCGCCCCACGGGGAAAAACTACTTCTTCTTCGCGCCCGCCGCGGCCTTGGCCGTCGCCAGTTGCTGGCGCGCCTCGGCGCGCCGGTGGGACTTGCGCACGACGACCACCGCGTTCCGGTGCCCCGGCACCGCCCCCCGGACCATCAACAGCCCCTGTTCCGCATCGAGGTCCGCCAGGCGGATCCCCACGGTCGTCACCCGGCAGGCGCCCATGTGACCGGCCATCCGCAGTCCCGGGTAGGTGCGGCCCGGCGTCATGTTCTGCCCGATCGATCCCGAATGACGGAAGTACTCGTGCGTCCCGTGACCGGCGACCCAGGAGTTGAAGCGATGCCGCTTGATCACCCCCGCGAAGCCGCGACCCTTGCTCGTCCCGGTGACGTCGACGAGTTCTCCCTTCTGGAACACGTCCGCGACCGCCAGCTGCTGGCCGACCTCGTACTTGGCGGTGACGTCCTCGGGCACCCGCAGCTCGCGGACAACCCGGGCGGGCTTGACGTTCGCTTTCTTGAACTGCCCGAGCACCGGGCGCGCCAGCAGCCGCTCGGGACGCTCGCCCCAGGCCAGGCAGAGGGCCGAGTAGCCGTCCTTGGCCGGCGTGCGCTTGCCGACCACCGTGCACGGCCCGACCTCGAGCACCGTCACCTGCACCACGTTCCCATTCTCGAGGAACAGTTGCGTGCAGCCCATCTTGCGGCCGATCAGTCCGAGGTTCCGGTTCATGACGTCCGTCCTTCCGTTCGCCGCGCCGCCCGACGTGCGGCCGGCGCGGGAGCGCGAGAGTTTGTCCGCGGTGGGGCGCGCTGTCAAGCACCCCTCTCGTCCAACCCTCCCCGGAGCCAGCTTGGGGACTCGAACCCCAGACCTGCGGTTTACGAAACCGCTGCTCTACCGGCTGAGCTAAGCTGGCACGACGTCGCCGTCGCGCGACGCGACGCCGGTTCCTGCCGTGTCGCCCTCCCTGGCCTCCCGCGGCCGTCCCGCGGTGACCCGCCATTCCCGGCGCACCGTCCGGAGAGGCCGAACCGCCCCGCCGGGAGCCGCGCCAGGCGGCGGAACTTACACAGAGGAGGAGCGGGTTTCAAGAGGTTCGAGAGGGGGGAGGGGCCGGAGGAGCGGCGGCGCACCGGCTCGTGCACGGAGCCGCGACCGGACGGCCTACGGCGCCAGCCAGACCGGCGCCGCCACGAGCCACTCGCCGTCGACCTGGTTCACCCGCGCCACGACATAGGTCGGACCACCGACCGGCACCTCGAACGAAACGGCGCACGAGGCGGCTCCGCCGCAGTCCGCCGCGTCCAGCCGCGTACGCCCGGGGCCCCACAGTTCCACCGTGTCGAACGCGTCCGTCGCGTCCCCGTCCTCCGCCTCGACCGACAGCTCGACGGACGGACCGACCCCGGCCAGATCGGAACCCATCCAGCAGTCGCCGTCCGCCAGCACGCGAACCCAGGCGTTGCGGTCGGCGGTGGCGAACGTGCGCCGGGCCCCGAACGCCGCGTAGACTCCGTCCCGCGTCAGCGCCGCGAGCCACAGTCCGCTGCGGTGATCGTTGGCCGTGCCCCAGTTGGCGGAGTGGTTGTCCTGGTTCCACATCGGCGAGACGTGCCAGCCGGCATCGAGCGCCTCGAAGTACATCTCCCAGGCGGGGGGGCTGTTGAACTCGTAGAGCTGCATCCGCTCGTCCACCGCGGCGTCGTACTCGAAGTGGTTCCAGTGCTGCATCGGTTCGTCCCCGGGATGGTTGAACTGTCCGACGCAGGACGGACAGCCGACGAGGCTGGCGTAGAAGTCGTGGAAGTCGAGTTGCACGGCCGGAAACAGGTCCGGGTTGTGGAACACGTTGTTGTGGCCGGTCGAGCGGAAGAACGAGTCGAACCCGCTGCCGTACTCGTAGCCGCAGTCCGCGACGAACGCGCCCGGCGCGTCCGCAGCGTCCGCCTGTTCCTTGCAGTCGGCCCAGCGGGTGGGGAGGTAGATCTGCTCCAGATGGTCGGTGACGATCAGCACATCGAGACCGGCGACGTTCCGCGCGTAGGCGAACGCTTCGGACGGCCGTCCTTCCCCGTCCGAGAAACTCGTGTGCGCGTGGAAGTTGCCCCAGTACGGCGAGAGCCCGGCGGCCGCAAGACAGCCGGTCCGGACGGCGCCGTCGGCCCCGTCCCCTCCGTCGCCGGGACCGCCGGCCTCGTCTTCCGGAACGTCGGGCGACGCCTCGAATCCGTCGGGCGCCGCCACGTCGGTCCCCGCGTCGTCCGATCGATCGTCCACGCCGTCGCCGCCGTCCTGAAGGGTCGAGTCGTCCCGCGTTCCCACGTCCTCGGCCGGGTCGGCGGCCTCGGATCGATCCGCGTCGTCGCCCGACGACCCGCAGGCCGCCTGCCAGGCGAAAGCGATCCCCCACCAGCACCGGACCCACGGAACCCGTCGGATCATCGCCATCACCACCTCCCGCAGGGCTGCGGGCCGCAGGACGTCAGGACGGGATGCACACGCCCACTCCGGCCGGGTAGCCGGTCGGGGCCACGCACGTCGTCCCCACCCCGCACGACGGCGTCCCGCTCGGATGCCGGCACTGGCGCACGCAGATGCTGCCGTACCCCGTCACGTTGAAACAGGCGAAACCGGCCTGGCAGGCCGACGGACCGCTGGCGCACGAGGCGCCCTGCCCGCCGGCGCCCACCGCTCCGCAGTACGACGCGATCTCGGCATGACCGGTGAACAGGCCCAGCCGGCACGTCTCGCCCGTGGCGGGGCAGACCGTGTCGGCGAACACGTCGCACGGTTCGGAGCAGACGTCGAAGCCCGGGATTTCCGTGCCGGTGGCATCGACCACGTCGTAGATGCACTGGGAGGTGGCCCCGAGCGGGTCGCAGTCGGCGTCGCTGAAACAGAACCGGTTGCAGCGTGCCGCCGCACCCGACCCGAGACAGACGTGGCGGGCGGCGCAGGCGGCGTCGCCGCCGAGCGCACAGGAGGCGCCCCAGCCCCCGGTCCCGGCGGGCGAACAGTCCGTGAACGCCCCGGAGGCGTCGCCGACGGGCCGGCAGGTCTGGCCGGCACGACAGCCGGCGTCCGCCGCCGCGTTGCAGCCGACCGAGCAGAAGTGGACGTCGGGCACGGTGCCGCCCAGACCGTCGTTCAACTCGTAGGTGCACCCCGCCGACGCCGTGCCGAGGACGATCGCGCAGTCGGTGTGGGTCGAGCAGAAGTGCAGGCAACGATTTCCGGAACCGTCCCCGACGCAGTAGTACCCGGCGCCGCAGTCGTCGGTCACCGCCGGTGCCGGCGCGGCGGCGCAGGGGGCGTTGTTGCCGCCCGACCCTACGTAGTCGCAGATCGGCACCGCGCGTCCCCCCAGCAGACCGTCGATCGTGCACTTGAAGCCGGAATTGCACAGGCGCTGCAACGGGAAGTCCGCGACCGTGCAGGTGCCGCCATCGACGACATCGGCATCCGCGTCCGCGTCGGCGTCGGCGTCGGCGTCCGCATCCGCGTCGGCGTCGGCATCCGCGTCCGCATCCGCGTCGGCGTCGGCATCCGCGTCCGCGCCGGAGTCGCACAGGCACAGGTCGCCGTCGCAGTGGCCGCCGGCATAGCCGTAGGCGACGCAGCGGTCGGCACAGGCGGCACCGTCGCAGATCGAGGACTCGGCCTCGACGTCGGCGTCCGCATCCGCGGCCGAGTCGCACTGGCAGAAGTCGCCCGCGCAGTGGCCGCCGACGTAGCCGCCGATCACGCACGAGTCGCGGCAGCCGATCGGATCGCACAGCGCGACGTCCGGAGCGTCCTCTCCGGCCCCTTCGTCCGGTTCGACGTCGAACGGGACGTCCTCGCCGCCGCCGGCATCGGCGTCCCCGTCGGGCCCGCCGGCGCAGCGACAGACCCCGTCCGCGGCGCAGGTGCCGTCGGAGGCGCCCGCCGCGAGGCACTCGGCGAGACAGGCGCGGGGGTCGCATCCGGCGTCGTCGCGGGGCGCGACGTCCTCCCGGGTCACGTCGGCCGGCGCGGAATCGCCGGAGTCGCCGCAGGCGGCACCGAGCGGCCAGACGGCGGCGAACGCCAGGACGGCGGCGAGGCGGGCACGGACTGGGTCGCGCATCGTCGTCTCCTCCTCCCGCTCAACCCGGGACGTCGGGCGGCGGGATGAACGGTTTCACCAGGAAGAAGATCTCGCGGCTGTCCAGCGGCGTGTAGAGGTCGCCCTGCACGTTGATCGTGGCCCGGAACAGTTGCGGCACGTGCGGCAGCGGCTCGACCGTCACGTTGCGCTGGACGTGGATGTCCCAGCAGACGCTCGTCCCGGGGAATACCCGCGGGAAGTAGTCCGGATGCGTGTCGCCGTCGCCGTCGGCCGTCTCGACCCCGGCGGTGCAGGTGCGGGTCTCGCCGGTGACCGGGTCGACGATCGTCGCGCCGCTGGTGTTCGTTTCCAGGTAGGCGATGAACTCGACGACCGCGTCGACCGGCGGGTCGTGCGGCGGCTCGTCGGCGCCGTCCGCCGGGATCGCGTCGACGCGGATCGGGACGTTGTGGGCGAGCTGGTCCACCGCGTCGACGACCGCGTCGGACAGCCCGGTGCCGGAGGCGCTGATGTCGAAGACGAGGGGCCGGCCGGTCGTGGCATCGACCGAGCTCGTCCCGTTGGCCACCTGCTCGAAGCCGGGCCGCGAGGCGCCCGAGTTGACGCCGATGAACTTGATGCGCTGCGCGTTCATCGCCGCGGTCACGGTGGCGACGCTGCGGCCGCCGCAGGTCTGCGTCGCCACCTCGTCACCGCACTGGACGATGATCTTCACCGCCTCGGGCCGGAAACACGGCCAACCGACCGTCGCCGGGTCGGCGCAACGGCGGGGCCGCGGACGCACGTCCGACGACGCGTAGGCGGAGGTATCGCCGGTGGCGAGCAACCACAACATGTCGAGGTACGGTTCCGTCCCGCCGCACAGACCGGTCATCGAGGCGATCGCGCTCTCGACGGCCCCGATGTCCGTCGTGATGTCCTGCAGATTGTTCATCGCGTTGGAACACCCGGCGCCCGGACAGTCCTCGAACCGCCCCGCCCCCATCCGCACGTCGGGAATGCGGGCCACGATGCCTGGCAGGATGATCGAACGCAGGCCGCTGCGCAGGTTGGCGATCTCGCCGTCCATCGAGCCCGAGGTATCGACCGCGAAGTACACGTCGGCCTTCTGCAGGTTCGTCGCGAAGACCAGCGTGTCCTGCCACGGATTCGGGTCCTCCTCGTACGGCACCTCGAACACGAAGTTGCCCCGCGCCCGCGGGTTGTCGGCCGGGTCGAGCGCTCCCGTGCCGGCGGCGACCTCGATCAGGTCGTTCACCCCGTCGCCGTCGCTGTCCCCCCGCGTCGGATCCGTCCCACTCTCGTGCTCCAGCCGATCCGACAGCCCGTCCGCGTCGCTGTCCGCGTCCCACACATCCGGCGTGCCGTCGCCGTCCGTGTCGACCGGGTAGGTCGCCAGGTCGGCGTCGCCCGCCTCGTCCGAGTCCGGAATCGTGTCGTTGTCGCTGTCCTCGTCGAAGCGGTCGGGAACCGTGTCCGCGTCCGTGTCCCGCCCCCGCTCGTCGCGATCCCCGATCGTATCGTCGTCGCTGTCCGTGTCCCGGTAGTCCGGGCGCGTGTCCCCGTCGTGGTCCGGAGGTGCCGAGGGGTTGCCCGCGATCTCCTCGAGGTCCGAGATCATGTCGCCGTCGTCGTCGGGATCCAGCGCGTCGAGCAGCGTGTCGCCGTCGAGATCCCCCGAGCCCTCGAAGCGGTCGAACACCCCGTTGCCGTCGGCATCGATGTCCCGCGCGTCCGGCGTCCCGTCCACGTCCGTGTCGCGCGGCGGCGTGCACGGGTCGGAGTCCCCCGCCTCCACCGCGTCCGGAATCGTGTCGTCGTCGCTGTCCGTGTCCTGGTCGTCCGGAAGCGTGTCGGCGTCCGTGTCGAGCCGATCGCCGCGCCCCTCGTCCGCGTCCGAAATCGTGTCGCCATCCGCGTCGTCCGCCCGACAGCCGACGTCCCCGACCTCGCCGTAGTCCCGGCCGTCCAGGGGCGGAATCGTCGAGTCGTCGTCGGAGGCGGAGCAGGCGGACAGCAGCGCGATCCCCGGGAACAGGGCCAGCCATCGACGACGTCCCATGGGACACCTCCCCGCGGCCGCGACCCGGCCCGGCCGCACAACCCAAGGGTACCGCGGGAGGCGCCGGGGTGCCAGCATCACCGGAATCGCCTCCGGCATGGCGCCCGCCCCCGGCCCGGAGATCAGCGGGTGTCCCGGCCCTCGCCCGGCAGCATCATCGTCCCGGGCCGCACCACGCCCGTCAACACGATCCCGAGGAACTCCCGCGCGAGTTCCGGGGCGGCGGGGAGCGAGTCGGGGTCGGCCAGGGAGTGGTCCAGCACCTGCTTGAGGGCCCCGAGGATCATCAGCGAGGCGACGCGGCGGTCGAGTTCGCGGACCAGTCCCATCTCCCGGCCGCTGACGAGCGACCGTTCGATCAGGCCGGCCAGCCGCCGGTAGAACTCGTCCAGCTTGCGGTCGAAGCCCGCGTCGAGCCCCACCGCCTCCCGGAGGAGGATGCGCGTCAGATCCCGGTTGCGCAGCAGCGTGTCGAGCACCCGGCCGACGTTGTCCAGCATCTGCCGCGCCGAATCCTCGGCCCCGCCCGTCGGGTCGACCCTCCGGATCTGGCTCTCCAGCTCCTGGAACAACACGTCCAGCAGCTCGTCGAAGATCGCCCGCTTGCTCTCGAAGTACAGGTAGAACGTCCCCCGCGCCACCCCGGCCTCACGGATGATGTCCGCCACTCCGGCCGCATGGTACCCCTTCTCCGCGAACACCTTGCGGGCGCACCGGAGGACCTGGGAACGGCGCTCTTCCTTGCGCACGAGATGGGATGCTACGACCCCAGGACCCCGGCGTGCAACACCGCACGGACCCGGAATCCCGCCCCAACGGCTCGGGGGCGCCGGGCCGGCCGGCCGCTCGCGCGGGCGGAGTCCGGTTCCGCGCGAGCCGGCCCGCGAACGACCAGCCGGGCCCGTCCGGTTCCCGATCGCAGGCGGGAAATCCCCGCCGCCCTTCACGGCCCGGGCGGCGGTCCGGAGTTCTCGAGGATGTGCGCCAGCGGCACCGAGGCGAGCACGCGCAGGCCCGGCAGCAACTTCGCCACGTCCAGCACCGCCTCCAGGTAGCCCGCCCCGGGCTCGGGATCGACCAGCACCTCCCGCGCGGCCCCTTCGAGGTTGACGATCATCCCGAGGGTCGAGTCGAAGACGGTGGTCTGCAGCCGGCGCAACGACTGGGTCGAGAGCCGGTCGCCGGCGGGTCCGAACAGCACGCAACCGAGCCGCAGCGCCTCGGCCGACTCGCCGGCGGCGACGCACCCCACCGCCCGCGTCTCGGCCAGCAACCCGGTCGCATCGAGCTCGGCGCGGACCGACAGCGGCCGGCGCCACAGGAACACGATCTCGGGCGTCTCGACCCGCCGCCGCAGGCGCGCCAGCTCCGCGGCGGCCGGGTCATCGGCAAGCACCGACGCGGGGGCCGTGGCGGTTTCGCGGCGGACGACGCCCCAGTCGCCGTCCGTCGCCGCGCTCCACGGCGGCCGCGCGGCGGCGGGCGGGTCCGCGGGCGG